>JAVKTQ010000016.1 GCA_031460455.1 Sporomusaceae bacterium | reverse complement strand
CTGTCTCAAAATACTTTGCCGCGGGGTGGAGCAGCTGGCAGCTCGTCGGGCTCATAACCCGAAGGTCGCAGGTTCAAATCCTGCCCCCGCAACCAGGATATCCAATGCCAAACGGGGAAACCCGCTTGGCATTTATAATCTGACATGGTGGCTGTGGTGAAGTGGTTAACACGGCGGATTGTGGATCCGTTATTCGAGGGTTCGAAGCCCTCCAGTCACCCCACATCGCGACTAAAAAGTCCAACCTTCTTCGAAAACGGGAAATTGCGGTATGGATAATGCTGAGGAAAGTCCAGACTGCCACAGCCTGAGACGGCTGTAACGTTCGTGCCCGCCGCAAGGCGGGGCGGGGCTTGCCCTGACGACGGCGAAATCGGCTCATGCAGTCGAGATTAGCCATAAAGTGCACAGAGAATGGGTAGACCGGCGACGGTCTAGTGAAAAGCGGTAAACTCCACGAGGCAGAAACCCGAATTATGGTAGGGGAACCCCGGTTAGGGAAAAGGAACCGAGCAGGGGAACGCCGCGCAAGGTAGCACTTCGTGGCGTTAGATAAATAATTTCCTAAAACAGAAACTGGCTTACGGTTTTCGAAGAAGGTTGTTCAAAATAAACGAGTCCGTAGCTCAGCTGGATAGAGCATTTGACTACGAATCAAAAGGCCGCAGGTTCGAATCCTGCCGGGCTCGCCAAATGCTGGTGTAGCTCAGTCGGTAGAGCGTATCCTTGGTAAGGATAAGGTCACCGGTTCAATCCCGGTCACTAGCTCCATATTCTAAAGCCCCGCGATATAGATTGCGGGGCTTTCTTGGTATTTGTAGAGGAAACAAGGATAGGCGGCGAGGTTTGGACGGCACAACCCTGTTCTTTATTCCACAACCTTTAAAAGTTTCTCGATATTGGTAAGTTTGACGCTCGAACGGTAGAAATCAATCAGGCCTTCATCGCGCATCCGTCCCATCTCCCGCGACAGGGCTGTCCGGGATACATTGAGGAAGTCCGCCAGGTCGTTGCGCTTTAGCGGCATGAGGAAGGTCTTTTTATCATGGTGTTTGTGCTGTTCAAGAAGGTAGGTGGCGATTTTGGCGCGCATGCTTTTTATCGTCAGGTATTCGACTTTCCGGTTGAGCATGAGCGCCTTTTCCGATACGATAAGGAGCATATTCCTGATCAGCCGCTGATGTCCGTCGCAGGCATGCGGACAGGTGCCGGTAATCTTTTGCGGCGGCAGGAATACGACCGTGCATTCGCTCTGGGCGACAACGGACGCGGGCCACGTTTTTCGCGCCGAGAAAGCGATCATTTCCCCGAACATGTCGCCTTCGTCCAAGGAGGTCAACACCGAGCGCGCTCCGGCAATATTCTCCTTTACCACCGTGGCTTCCCCGGCGAGCAAGATGCCCAGGCCGATAAACGGCTCTCCCTCGACGGTGATGAAGCTGTTCTTGACGTGGGTGGATATTTTGGGGTTAATGCAGTCCAGCATGATGGACAGAGTATCGGTGGGGATGCCGGCGAACAGTGCGGATTCGGCCAATATTTCGATTTTTTTGTTATTCAAGGCGATCACCTCGATTATTGGTAGCCATGGCTACCGATTTCCTCTTTATATTGTAATACAATGAATTTGGGAAATACAAGCACAGGTAGAGGAGGTAACTGACATGTTGCGCAAGATGGTATCAATAAACGAAGAAAAGTGCAACGGCTGCGGGTTATGCATAACGGCTTGCCATGAAGGCGCCCTGCAGATTATAGATGGGAAAGCGAAACTGGTTGCCGATTCCTACTGCGACGGTCTGGGCGCCTGCCTGCCCGATTGCCCTACCGGCGCGATATCCATCGTCGAACGCGAGGCGGCTCCTTTTGACGAAGAGGCGGTCAAAAAGCATCTAGTCGACAGAGACGCCCACTCCAAACCACCGCAGATGCCGTGCGGCTGCCCCGGGTCAAATGCCAGGGTCATCGCCAGAGAGGCCGACAACAGCCGCGTTGAGCACAAAGTAGGCCGCTCGGAACTTCGCCAGTGGCCCTGTCAACTGAAACTGGTTCCGGTAAGCGCCCCCTATTTCGACGGCGCCCAACTGCTGGTGGCGGCCGACTGCACCGCCTTTGCCTACGCCAATCTGCACGCCGATTTTATGCGCAACAAAGTTACCTTAATCGGCTGTCCGAAGCTGGATGCGGTGAATTACGCGGATAAACTGACCGAGATTCTTAAGCTGCACGACATCAAGAACGTCACCGTGCTGCGGATGGAGGTGCCTTGCTGCGGAGGTTTGGTAAACGCGGTTAAAGAGGCGCTCGCGGCCAGCGGCAAAATCATCCCGTGGCAAGTTGTCGTAATCGGCACCGACGGCTCGATCCGCGAGGATTAGGTGGCCGTTACGCATAAAAATAATAATAATTGGAGGGTTAACAATGAGTGAAATGTTTTGCTTCCAGTGCGAACAGACCGCCGGCGGCAAGGGCTGCACGAAGGTGGGGGTGTGCGGTAAAAAACCTGAAGTCGCCAACAAGCAGGATGAACTGACCGGCGCCATGATCGGCCTGGCCCGCGCCGCCGCCGGCAAGACCCCCGGCAAGGCGGCCGACAAGTTGATGATGCAGGGGCTGTTCGCCACCGTCACCAACGTCAACTTCGACGAGAAACGCGTCGACGAGATGATCGCCGCCGTCCGCGCCGAGAAGGCGAAGCTGGATGCCGCCGCCCAAGACTTCCCCGCCGCCGACCTCTGGAGCGGCAACGAGGACATTGTTTCGCTGCGCTCGACGCTGCTGCTCGGCCTGCGCGGCATGGCGGCCTATGCCTGGCATGCGGCCGTTCTCGGCAAAACTGACGCCGAAGTTACCGCCTGGTTCTATAAGGGCATGAAGGCCCTTGGCGAGGAGCATAGCGCCGAAGAATGGCTCGGCCTGCTGATGGAGTTTGGCCAGATCAACCTGAAATGCATGGCCCTCCTCGACGATGCCAACACTTCCACGTATGGACACCCGGCGCCGACCACCGTGCCCACTATGGTGGAGAAAGGCCCGTTCATCGTCATCACCGGTCACGACCTGCACGATCTTAAACAACTGCTGGAGCAGACGGACGGCAAAGGTATAAACATCTACACTCATGGCGAGATGCTGCCCGCCCACGCTTACCCCGAGTTGAAGAAGTATCCCCACCTCAAGGGCAATTTCGGCACCGCTTGGCAGAACCAGCAGAAAGAGTTCGACAACATCCCAGCGCCCATTTTCTTTACCACCAATTGCCTCATGCCGCCGCGCGCCTCCTACGCTGACCGCGTTTTCACGACCGACGTCGTCGGCTACCCGGAAATGAAACATATCGCCGACGTCAACGGCAGGAAAGACTTCGCACCTGTTATCGCCAAAGCTATCGAACTGGGCGGCTACAAGGAAGACCAGCACTTCACCGGCATCAACGGCGGCAGCCAGCTTGTGACCGGATTCGCCCGCAACACCGTCATGGGAGTCGCCGGCACAGTGATTGACGCCGTCAAGGCAGGGGCGATCAAGCACTTCTTCCTTGTCGGCGGCTGCGACGGCGCCAAGCCGGGCCGCAACTACTACACCCGCTTCGTCGAGCAGACTCCGAAAGACACCGTCGTCCTGACGCTCGCCTGCGGCAAATATCGCTTCAACGACCTCAACCTCGGCGAGATCGGCGGCATCCCCCGCCTCCTCGACATGGGGCAGTGCAACGACGCCTACTCGGCCATCCAGGTGGCTGTCGCCCTGGCCGGCGCCTTCAAGTGCAGCGTCAACGAGCTACCGCTCACCCTGGTGCTGTCCTGGTACGAGCAGAAGGCGGTGTGCATCCTGCTCACCCTGCTGGCCCTCGGCATCAAGGATATCTACATCGGCCCGTCGCTGCCGGCTTTCCTATCCGGAAACGTCCTCAATATCCTGGTCGAAAAGTTCAACCTGCACCCGATAACCACCCCGGAAGAGGACCTAAAGGCCATTCTTGGGTAACCTGCCCCAAAAGAGAAATGGCACCCGGACACAATTGTCCGGGTGCCTCTTTTATGTTTCGGCCATTATCTCGCCGGTGCGGCTGAGGTCGTAGCCGCCCATGCCGGCGCCTCTGCCGGAAGCCCGGACACTATAGTTGCCGGATATGTAGCCGGATATAAGGAAAAAATAGTTGACATTCAAACAAATCCACCTAATATTAAAATTGAAACTTGTCCAAGTTAAGTAAAACTGTGCCATAACCATATCAAGGCTGGCTGAATCACCTGTTGCCGCATTGTTGGCGTAGGACGAAGTAAATGGAGTGAACTCTATGCGGATTATTGTCGGAATCTCGGGCGCCAGTGGCGTTATTCTTGGGGTAAATCTGCTTGAAGCGTTAGCGCGGCATACGGATTGCGAGACACATCTCGTAGTCACCAAAGGCGCAGAAGCGACCTTCCCGTATGAAACCAATATGTGTATCGACGAAGTAGGCCGGTTGGCCACTCATTATCATGCTATCGATGATATGGCGGCGCCGATTTCCAGCGGTTCCTTTAAGACGGACGGAATGGTCATAGTGCCGTGCAGTATGAAGACGCTTGCCGGCGTGGTCACCGGGTATTCCGACAATTTGCTCCTGCGGGCGGCCGACGTCTGTTTAAAGGAAAGACGGCGCGTCGTTCTCGTTCCCCGAGAGATGCCCTTAAGTTCCATACACCTCGGCAATATGCGGGAAGCCTCCCGGCATGGCTGCATCATAATGCCGGCAATGATGACCTTCTATAATAAGCCCCAGACCATTCAAGACATGGTCAACCATTTGATCGGAAAAATCATGATGTCGTTTGATCTCCCCTTCCCGGATTTTATGCCATGGAAGTAGGCGATAACGGGAAAAGGCTGCCGGCCGATTCAGCCGGCAGCGCCAATCTGACAAATATTCTCCGATGGGCCCCGGATATGCTATAATGGATGAAGTATTTCCTTCCGGTTATAAAGCTTAAGTCGATATCCGCTTCATTATGTTGGAGGGCAGCAATATGCAGCAACTAGGGAAAAAGATACAGGAACATTTCTTCGAGATGAGTCCGAAGCAAAAAAAAATTGCCGAGTACATATCGAACAATTATGATAAGGCGGTCTTCCAGACCGCCAAGCAGTTATCCCATGAAGTGGGCGTAAGCGAGGCCACCGTGGTTCGCTTCGCCGTGGTGCTCGGCTATGACGGCTATCCCCAGTTGGTCAAGGCGATGAGCGAGATGGTGCGCGACCGGATTACCACCGTGGAGCGCCTGGAGTTTTCCCTCAAGACCCCGCAGGGCTCCATCCTCAAAGACGTGATGGAGCACGATATCGCCAATATCAAGCTCACGCTCGAGGAACTCGACCTGCCCAGCTTTCTCGAGGCGGTCAAGAGCATGACCCGCGCTAAGCACATCTACATCGTCGCCCTCAGAAGCGCGGCGTCTCTGGGGACCTTCCTGCACTTCTACCTCCAGATCCTGCTTAAAAACAGCCGTCTGATAACCAAGGCCGACACCCTGTTTGAGGACTTGGCCAGCGTCGGCCCGGACGACCTGGTTATCGGCATTTCCTTCCGCCGCTACACTCGCCAAACCGTCGAAGGTATGAGCTTCTGCCGCGAAAAGGGCGCCCGCACGATGGCGATTACCGACGACCATACCTCTGCGCTGGTCAAGCACAGCAGTATTGTTCTGCTCGCCAAACGCGACATGTCCACTTTTATCGATTCCTTCGTCGCGCCGCTGTCGCTCATCAACGCCCTCGTCGTCGCCGTGGGCACGGAGCGTCCCAAGCATACCAGGCAGACGCTCGCCGAGTTCGAAGCCATCTGGCAGAAGCAGAACATCTACCACAAAGACTAGGGTTCCGCCGCCGGGAATAAAGGAAGAGGCTATTCGCGCCGAGCCAGCGCGAATAGCCTCTTTTTCCTTTAGCCATATCGGTTCTCTATAATCGCTCTGTTCCTGTTGGCCGTGTGCTGCGGCTTGCTATATGCTGTCCGGTGTCACAGCCCGAGTATTCTCTTTGCGTCCTCAGGGGTCGCGATCTCCCGGCCGAAGGCCCTGGCGATGTCCGCGATCCGTCTGACCAGCGACAGGTTTGTCGCCAGGACGCCTTTCGAATAGTAGACGTTGTCCTCCAGTCCTACCCGCACGTGCCCGCCCAGGGCCAGAGCGACGGTCGAGAGCGGCACATGGGCCGGGCCGACAACGGAAACCGACCAAACGCAATCCGGCGGCAGGCTCTCGACGAGGTGGAAGAGCTGTTTGGCGGTCGCCGGCTGAGAGCCCTTGACGCCCATAACCAGGTTGAACTGCAGCGGATCCTTCAGCAGGCCCTCCTTCTTGAAGTCAAGGGCGTTCTGGATCATGGCCGTGTCGAAAACCTCGATCTCCGGCTTGATATTACGTTCCAGCATTGTCTTGGCCAGGAAGCGGACAAGCGGGGGATCGTTGACGTTGGCCGAATTGGGAAAGTTCGACGACCCTGTAGACAGGCTTGCCGACGCGGGATTGAGCTCCAGCGGCTGCGCCCGGTCCTCCAGCGTTTTTCCCGCCCTGGCCCCCGTCGAGATCTGGCGGATGATCGGGCAGCCGGTGGCGTCCATTGCTTTGAAGATCGCTGCGAAGTAGCTGCGCAGGTGGGTCGGTTTGCCTTCGTCGTCGCGGGCGTGGATGTGGCAGACCGAGGCGCCCGCCCGGTAGCACTCCAACGCGTCGTTGGCGACCGCTTCCGGCGTGAGCGGTACGTGGGGCGTCATATCGCGGGTGGGGACGTTGCCGGTGGGAGCGACGGTGATAATCAGCTTCTCCATTTTCCTATACCTCGCCTTTAACGATTATCGTAATTCCTGATTGAGCTCGCCGAACCCCGCCACCATGGCGGCGACGATCTCGTCGGCCTGGTCCTTGGTAATGTTCAGCGGCGGCGCCAGCAGGAACTGGTCGCCGTTTTCCCCGTCGGCGTTGCCGGTGCCGGGGTAGACGATTATACCGTGCTTGACAAGTTTTTGAGTCACCTTCTCCGCGACCCCCTGGGCCACTGGGAACGGCTCCTTGGTCTTCTTGTCGCGGACGAACTCGAGTCCTTGCATAAGGCCCTTGCCGCGTACGTCGCCTACGAACCAAAACGGCAGCACCTTCTCCTGTAGCTTCTCCAGCAGGTACTTGCCGACGACGCGGGAGTTTTCGGCGATCTTGTCGCGGATGAGGATTTTCACCACCGCCACCGCCACCGCCGACGCCAGCGGGTTGCCGCCATAGGTGTGGCCGTGGACAAAGATGCCCGACCCCTTCACAAAGGCGTCGAAGATCTCGTCCTTGACGATGACGCCGCCAAGCGGCGCGTAGCCGGCGCTCATCCCCTTAGCGACGCAAATCATGTCCGGGATCACCCCGTAGTCGTCGATGGCAAACATCGTGCCTGTTCGCCCGAAGCCGGCCATCACCTCGTCGTCAATAAACAGGATGTCGTATTTGTCGCAGATCTGGCGAACGATTTTGAAATACTGCGGATGGGGAACCAGCGCGCCGCAGGCCGCGCCCACCACCGGCTCGGCGACGAAGCCCGCGATAGTGTCCGCGCCCTCGAGCTTCAGGATTCTCTCCAGATCATACGCGCACCTCGCGCCGCACGTCTCGGGTCTTTCGCCGAAATCGCAGCGGTAGCAGTAACACTGGGCCGCCTTGGGGAAGTTGAGCAGCAGCGGGGCGTATTTCTTCCGCCGCTTGTCCCCGGTCATCGACAACGAGCCGATCGTGTTGCCGTGAAAAGCCTTCCAGCGGGAAATAAGACGGTATTTGCTCGTTTTTCCGTCCCGTTCGAGATAATACTGGCGGGCCATCTTCAGCGCCGACTCGGTTGCCTCCGAGCCCCCGGACACCAGATAAAGCTTGTTCAGCGAGCCGGGAGCCAGGCTGCTGACGAGATCCGCCAGCTCCCGGATGGGCTGCGAAGTCCAGCGCGACAGGTGGCTGAACGCGACCTTCTGGGCCTGCTCGGTCATGGCCTTCACAACCTCGGGATGGGCGTGACCCAGGTTGGCTACGGCCGCTCCGCAGCAGGCGTCAAGGTACTTATTGCCGGCGGTGTCGAACAGGTAGGCCCCTTCCCCGCGATCCACCTCCATGTGCGTCTTACGCACACTGCGGTAAAAGACGTTATCCATCGATTCGGCCTCCTTATAATGGTTGTATCTATAAATGACCATAGTGAGCGCAAGGCGAGAAACGCAATGAAATTTTAATTTCATTGTATCATTAAAAATGAAGTTATACAATACATAATTGGAAATTTGAATTAACAATTTGCAGTCGTATATTCCTATGAAATTGCATCTATCGATAGTGCGCATCGGGGGAGTCCGTGCCGCTGGTTGTCTACGAACCGCCAGACAAGGGAGTTTTGTCTCCGGATTTGGCTTTCTCCGTTTTTGCCGGCCTGAGCCGGCCGCACTGCCGCAGACCTTGGAAATAACGCGTTGCGGTAAGTGGTTTTTATACTTAATCCATATATTAATCGTTGAATTGATTGAAACATCATTTATGAATAATTATTTTATTTTTTGGGCACAAAAGCTTGGAAGCATTAAATTTTAATTGCTGAATTTAATTCAAATTATAACAAAATTTGAATTAATAATTTCAAAATATGTTGACCTCTCACAAAGTGTAAGATATAATATTATTAAAGTTACCGAAAATTGGATAATGTCTTCTCGACGCACTACACGAGGCAAAGTAGCCCGCTCACACCAAACATCCTGTTTGCAGTTGTCCGGGTTTTTTTATTTCCGCGTTTCGCGAAGATTATATTTAGGAGGGGAAAAAAGAAATGCACCTTCGGAAAACAGCTACACTGGTCCTCGCGCTATTTGTGCTCGCCATCCTGGCCGCAGGCTGCGGCGGCGGGGACAAACAGGCCGCCAAGCCGAAAACCGAGCAAATGTTCCTGCTGACCGGTTCGACCGGCGGCACATACTTCGCTCTCGGCGGTTCGATCGCCAACACCTGGAACAAGCATCTCGCCGGTAAAGTTCAAATCACCTCACAACCTTCCGGCGCCTCGGTGGAAAATATCAAGCGCCTCGGCAAAGGCGAGGCCCACCTCGGCATGGCCATGAACAACATCGCCGATCAGGCCTGGAAGGGTGAGGGAGATGCCTTCAAGGACACTAAGGCCATCAAGAACTTCCGCACCATCGGCGTCATCTACCCCGAAGTCTATCAGGGCTTCGTCGCCGCCGACAGCCCCGTCAGTTCCATCGCCGACCTCAAAGGCAAGAAAGTGGCCATCGGCCCCACCGGCAGTGGCACAGCCGTAATCTCCAAGGACATTTTCGCCGAGTACGGACTGCAATTCTCCGACTTCAAACCTGAATTCGCCGGCTTCGGCGACGCCGCCAATAAATTCAAAGACGGTCATATCGACGCCAATTTCGGCGTTCTCAGCGTTCCGGCGGCCGCCATCCAGGATGTCATGACCGCCCGCAAGATCAAGATGGTGGAGATCAAAGGGCCGACCTTCGATAAAATGAAGGCCAAATATCCCTTCTTCAGCCAGTTCGTCATCCCCGCCGGCACCTACGGCAACGAGAAAGACGTCTACACCGTGAGCATGCAGGCCGCCCTTTACTGCAAAGCCGACCTCAAGGACGACATTGTCTACGAACTGACCAAGACCTTCTACGAAAAAAGCGCCGAAATAGCCGCCGCGCATGCCGCCGGCAAATACATCAAGCTTGAAAAAGCCATCGACGGCATTACCACTCCGCTCCATCCCGGCGCCATCAAATACTTCAAAGAAAAAGGCGTTAAAATCCCCGACAACCTTATCCCCAAATAACCCCCTCCCTACGGGGGAAGCCAGGCCGAAGCTGGGCTTCCCCCGTTTTCCCCCGCCGACATAACTAACACCCTCGCCGAGGGAGGATAATATGGCTTACAAAAACGACGACAGCAAAAATAAAGCCGCCGAATACGCGATCGTTCCCGACAAGACCGCTGAGCAGGATGCCGAAGCCATTCTCGCCAAGTATGATCCCGAATTCAGTTTCCGCAAGCTGAAAGGGTATTGGCCGCACCTCATCACCGTCCTCTGTGTCATCTGGTCGTTCGGCCAACTATACACCGCCGCCTTCGGCGTCTTCCCGTCCACCCTCCAGCGGGCGCCCCACGTAGGCTTCGCCCTTGTCCTCATCTATATACTTTACGCCGTCAGCCGCAAACGCAAAAGCGTGACAGTTCCCTGGAACGACCTCATTATGATTATGCTGTCAGCCGGTGTCGCCCTCTACCATGTCGTTTTTTACGAAGACATCATCAACAAAGCCGGCAACTACGATAACCTCGACTTCGCCGTTTCGCTGGCCGCCGTCCTGCTCATCCTCGAAGCCAGCCGGCGCGTCGCCGGCGTGGTCATCACCGCGCTGGCCGCCATTTTCCTCGTATACGCCTACATCGGCCCCGAACTTCCCGGTTTCCTCGCCCATCCCGGGTTCACAATAGAGCGGATCGTCACCTTCCAGTGGCTGAGCACCGAGGGCATCCTCGGCATCCCGATCGACGTCTCCTCGACCTTCATCTTTCTCTTCATGCTGTTCGCCTCTTTCCTAAAACGATCAGGCATCGGCGACTGGATGACCAACGTCGCCGTCGGCATCACCGGCGGCGCGGTCGGCGGCCCGGCCAAAGCGGCGGTCATCGCCAGCGCCCTGCAGGGAACGATTTCCGGCAGCTCGGTCGCCAATGTCGTCGGCACAGGCTCGGTCACCATACCCCTCATGAAAAGCATCGGCTACCGGCGGGAATTCGCCGGCGCCGTCGAAGCATGCGCCTCCACCGGCGGTCAGCTTATGCCCCCGATCATGGGCGCCGCCGCTTTTATCATGACTGAGTTTCTCAATATACCCTACATTCAGATTGCTCTGGCCGCCGCCATTCCCGCTTTATTTTACTTCACCGGCGTCTTCATCTCCGTCCACCTCGAAGCCAAGCGCACCGGGCTGCACGGCATCCCCAAGGAAAAACTGCCTGACTGGCGTTCCCTGATCAGAACACGCTGGACCCTCGCCCTGCCCATCGTCGCCATTGTCGCCTTTCTGACCTATGGATTCACGCCGATGCTCGCCGCTCTCTTCGGCCTTCTCGCCATCATCGCCGTCTCCTTCCTTCACGCCGAAACGCGGATGAGCCCCAAAGACTTCATCCAGGGGCTTGAGGACGGCGCCCGTTCCGCGCTGCCGGTGGTAGTGGCCTGTGCCACCGCCGGCATCATTGTCGGCGTCATCACCCTCTCCGGCCTCGGCCTCAAGATGGCCGGCGGCATCGTCGCCCTGGCCGGCGGCAGCGTCTACCTCACCCTCATCTTCACCATGATCAGCTCCCTCATCCTCGGAATGGGCGTGCCGACAACCGCCAACTACATCATCCAGTCGACCATCTCCGCTCCCGCCCTCATCCAGGTTGGCATCCCCCCGCTCGCGGCCCACCTGTTCGTCTTCTACTTCGGCATCATCGCCGACATCACCCCGCCCGTGGCCCTGGCCGCCTTCGCCGCCTCCGGCGTCGCCAAATCCGAGCCCTTCCGGACCGGCTTCGAGGCTTTCAAACTCGGCTACGGCGCTTACATCGTACCCTACGTTTTCGTCATGTTCCCCTCGCTGTTGTTCATTCAGTTTTCCCTGCCCAATTTCATTGAAGGATTCCTGACAACCTTCCTCGGCATCTACGCCATCGGCGCCTGCACCACCGGCTACTTCCACAGACCCTGCCAATGGTGGGAGAGGGTGGCGCTTATCGCTGGCGGGTTTATGCTGATATCGCCCCGCCTTGAGTGGGAAATAGCCGGCGCAGCTATTCTGGTTATCGTGTACTTCCGCCAACGCCTGGTTTCCAAAAGCAACGTCAGCGCCCAGGCATAAGACGAAAGCTGCCGGTCGCACCAGCGTCTTAAACAAAACGCCCCGCAACGGCAGACCGTTGCGGGGCGTTTTCAGTAGCTGCTATTTGAAGCAGTGCGGCGCCTGGATATCAACCATCGTTCTAAGCCCCGGACGGGCGTTGACAACCGCCGGGATGGCGTTGATAAGAATGGCGCAGGTCGCCACGTCGCCGTTGACGCCGCCCTTGAACGACGAATCCAGCGAAGGCGTACCGTCGATGACGATGCGGTCCCTGACGTCGGGCTGGCCGATGGCGGCGCGGAAGATCATCGTAACCAGCTCTTCGCCGCCCACGATGCCGCGGCCGATCTGCTGGACGCCGAGAACGTCGCCCGCCTTCACCGTCAGGCCTTCGGTTTTCACCTCATGCTCGGCGACGATCGGCGAGATGATGTCTTCCGTCTTGTCCAGCTTCCAGCCGAGACTGGCGGCGATCATGTGCATCGACTCGGTCAAACCCACATGGCGCAGCGTACCCTCCTTGACCCTGTCGTGAAACTGCGCCACGGTGAGGCCGGCGCCGATCTTCTTCTGGAAGGGGATGCGCCGGAAGGTCGCATCCTGGATGCGCTCCACCGTAACCTTGCGGACGTTGCGGCATACCCCGGTCATGACCACCGGGAGATAATCCATCAGGAAACCCGGATTGACGCCGGTGGCCAGCACGGCGACATTGTTTTCCTTGGCCAGCCTGTCGATTTTACCCGCAAGTACGGGGTTGGTCAGCCATGGATAGCTCAGTTCCTCGCAGGAGGAAATGACGTTGACCCCGTACGGCAGTAGCTCCGCCAACTGGTCGGCGGTTTTAGCGAGGCTGGAAGTCGTTGTAAGGATGACGGCATCGACGTCCTTACCGCCCAGCACCGCTTTCATGTCGGCGGCGACCTTCACCCCGAGTGGCGGCAGCCCCGCCAGCACGCCGATATCCTGGCCCGCTTTAGCCGGATCTGCGTCGATCGCTCCCACGATCTCGATGCCGGCCTTTTCCGCCAGGAACTGCGTCACCTTGTTGCCGATCGGCCCCAGACCCATTTGGACAACCCGTGTTTTCTTCGCCATTTCTTTTCTCTCCCTTAACATTTTATTTGTCGGCCGACGCCCTTGTCTATCTTTCTTTGCCGCCGGCAGGGAAAATAAAAAGACCAAAACAGCAAGCGAGCTTGCCGGTTTTGGTCTTATCTATCTCGGTAGATGAACGGGGAATCCATCAACCAATAAATAAAACTTACATTCGGTTGCTATTAATTATAACATTTTTTGAATAATCTAACAACTTATTTTTTCCTGGTCGGCTTTGCCCAATACCGTATAGCGGTTGTAGGCGTCTTTCAGGGCAACGATCAGTGGCTTTTGCGCCAGGCCGTGAAAGCGGCGGCGGATATCGGCCACCATCTCGCCCGACTCTGTCGCCAGATTGCGGCCGACAAGCAGCGAGCGGATAAAGTCTTTCGTCATATCGCGGGCGGTATTGCAGGTCGCGTCCACGATCATATCGGTTGTCTTGTCCACGACGAGGCTGAGGAAGAAAACCTGGTAGTCGTTGGCGATCGGGTCGTCCTTGGCGGGCTTCGCCACGCCGGTGATGAATACTGTCGTCGGTGCATACTCCATCATGGTTGCCTCCCGCGCATGCAAACGTAACGGCCATGAAAAACCGTACCGAAATTTATTATAGTACCAATAGCCAGAAAATTCAATCACCGCCGCGCCGGGAAAAGCGCGAGCGCTTTCCCGGCATGGGGAATGGGTTGTAGAATGCCGCTGCTTTATATGGTATAATTAGGAGGGGAAATAGTAAGAAATTTCGATATAATCAGAAAAGGAGAGTGTCTTCTGTGATCAACCTGAACGACTACTTGGCGCCAGGCATCGAGGCGGTCGTCCAGAAAACCGTCCGCGACGCCGACACCGCCGCCCACCACGGCAGCGGCGCCCTTGCCTGTCTGCTGGCCACCCCGGCCTATGTCGACCTGATGATCCACGCTGCCGTCCAAGCGGTGGAAAAACGGCTGCCGGAAGGCTTTATCACCGTCGGACGCTATATGGAATTCACTCACGACGCCCCCACCGGCGCCGGCATGTCGGTCACCGTAAAAGCGGTCTTATCCCAGGTCGACGGCAACAGGCTGCTGTTCGACATCACCGCCTGCGACGAACTGGGCGTGATCGGCAGCGGCAGGCACGAGCGGGCCGTGGTCAACCGTGACCAGCTAATGCAGAAAGCCAAAGAGCGGATGAAAGACATCGCGCGCAATTACCTTAAATAACTCACAAGAAAGGTGGCTGGCAATGGCGAAAACAGTTGCTGATTCGGAAGTGCGTTTCTCGAAAAATCTTGTTCCGACCCGGGCCCACCCGGGCGGCCGCGTGAACGCCGGTGAAATTATGCAAATGATGTACAACGCCGCCCATAAAGCTGCGCAGAAGCATTCCGGGACTGATGTGACCGCTATCGCGGTGGACGAAATGGTGTTTCTCAACCCGCTTCATGTAGGGTCGGTGGTTACCGTCCACGCCTTTCTTACCTTCACAGGCAGAACGTCGATGGAAGTCGAAGTTAACCTTTACCTTGAGGACTTGCCGACGACTAAGGCGGTGCTGACCTCCTATTTCGTGATGGTTGCCCTGGACGAACAGCAACGGCCCGTCGCCGTTCCCGCTTTGCAGCTAACCGGGGATGAGGAAGAAAACCGCTTTGCCGAGGGACAGCGCCGCTACGCAACGCGCCAGAAACTGAAGGATGTCCACTAAAAAACTCGGCGAGAGGGTTAACGACCGGATTTGAATTATATTCGCCACCCGCTGGCCGGCGGGTGGCCTTTGCTTTGCCGTGCGAAAAATACAATATCAATCCTTATTTACGGCCGGTACGCCTATATATATGTTATAATTTGGATTAGAGTCAAGCTGAGCGACACCAATACCAGGAGGCGCAAAGATGATAAACGAAGCCATCAAAGAAAAACTCAGGGCGGCCGTAGGATCCGAAAACGTTCTCGACAAAGACCTCGACCGATTCGGATATTCCTACGACTCCTCCTTCATCCCCCTGCTGCCGGCCAACAGCCCCGAACTTGTCGTCCGTCCGGCGACGACCGCCGAAGTATCGGCGGTCATGGCCATCGCCAACGACTACGGCATACCCGTGACGGCGAGGGGAGCTGCCAGCGGGCGCACCGGCGGCAGCATCCCGGTGCAGGGGGGCATATCGCTCTCCCTCGACCGGATGACGAAAATCATCGAACTCGACGAGCGCAACATGATGGTCACCGTCGAGCCGGGGGTAAGGACGATCGATCTCTATAACCACTGCGCCGCCAAAGGGCTGTTCTACCCGCCCGACCCGGCCAGCTGGAAAATGTCCACCATCGGCGGCAACGTCGCCGAGAACGCCGGCGGCATGCGGGCCGTCAAGTACGGCGTGACCAGCAACTATGTAATGGGACTTGAGGTCGTTCTTGCCGACGGCCGCGTCATCAACACCGGCGGCAAGGCGATCAAGAATGTCACCGGCTACAATATGACCAGCCTGTTCACCGGCTCGGAGGGCACCCTCGGCATCATTACCAAAGTGCTGCTGCGCCTCATCCCCATGCCCAAGGCCCGCAACACCCTGCAGCTAATGTTTCCCTCGCTCGACAACGCCTGCGCCACCATCCACGGCATGCTCCAGGCGGGGGTCGTGCCGGCGTCGGCCGAGCTTATGGACAAAATGAGCATCCAGGCGGTCGCCCGCCACCGCAAAATGGACATCGACCCGGCCATCGAGGCGTGCGTCATCATCGAGGTCGACGGCGAAGACGAGGCCGCGCTCGCCAAGCAGGCCGGCCGGATCGAGCAGATCGCCCGCGGCTTTGCGGTGGCCGAAGTGCGTATCGCCGCTTCGGCAAAAGAAGCCGACGACATCTGGGCTATCCGCCGCGGCCTGAGTTCGGCTGTCGGCGCCATGGCGCCCACCCGCCTCGGCGAAGACATCTCCGTGCCGCGCGACGCCTTCCCCGAAGTCGTCCGCCGCATCAAAAAGATAGCGGAAAAGTACAACCTTCCCATCGCCGTCTACGGCCACGCCGGCGACGGCAACCTCCACCCGTCCGTCCTCTGCGACCTCGACAACCCCGAGGAAGCCGAGCAGGTCCACAAGGCGGTCGACGAAATCTTCGCCGCCGCGCTGGCCGTGGGCGGCACCCTGTCCGGCGAGCACGGCATCGGCATGACCAAGCGTCGCTATATCGCCGACGCTCTGGGCGAAGACGGCGTTGCCGCCCTCAAGGCCGTCAAGCAGGCTCTCGACCCCAAAGGCATCCTCAACCCCGACAAAATCTGGTGACAGTGAGCAAGGAGTCTTGAAATGACAACGACCAACACCCACGACCTCTTGAAGGAAGTCAAGGATATCGTTACCAAGTGCGATCGCTGCGGCACCTGCCTGACGGTTTGCCCGCTGTTCGGCGTCAAGGACGTCGAGGCTTCGAGCGCCCGCGGCAAGAACAACATCGCCCGCGCCGTCGTCGAAGGCGGTTTTAACCCCGACGCCAGCGTCCTTGAGGCGATGAACTTCTGCCTGCTGTGCCGGACCTGCATCGACAACTGCCCGAGCAAAGTCAAGACCGATGACGCCATGATCGCCCTCCGCCAGTACATCGCCGACCGGCAAGGCGGACCGGGCGTCAAATACCGCGCCCTCGGCGTCATGATGAAGAAACGCAACCTCGTCAAATTCTCCGCCGGTGCGCTTAAAGTGGTGCGCAAGCTCGGCCTCGGCGGCCTTGTGCCTTTCGGCATGGCCCCGGCGCCGTTCACCCGCGAGCAGTATCTGTCCCGGTTCGCCGGCCCCGCGGCATTGGCCGGCGAGGCGCCCGCCGCTCAGGCCGCCGTCGGCGAAAACGCCAAAGTTGCCTACTTTCAAGGCTGCGGCATGCGGATGATGTTCCCCGAAGCGGTGGCCGACACCCTCGCCGTCCTCGGCGCCGTCACCACGCCCCGGCAGGTCGACAACGTCTGCTGCGGCTTGCCCCATCTGGCCCACGGGCTGCGTGAAGACTTCCTCGCCCTCGCCAAAGAGAATATTACGCTGTTCGCCGACGCCGACATCGTCGTCAGCGACTGCGCCAGCTGCGCCGGTACCCTCAAGCACTTCGGCGCCTACCTTGCGGACGATCCCGAATGGCAGGAGGCGGCCAAAGCCTTCAGCGCCAAAATCATGAGCCTGTCGGAATACCTCGTCAAGGCCGGCTACAAACCGCGCCAACGCTCTGCCGCCAAGATGACCTTCCACGAACCGTGCCACCTCGGCCGCGGCCAGGGGATCAAAAAAGAGCCCCGCCAACTGCTTGCCGCGGCGGGGGACTTCGTCGAAATGGCGGGAGCCGACACCTGCTGCGGCGGGGCCGGGTCGTTCCACACCGATTACCCCGAAATCGCCGCCGCCATCCTCGATAAGAAACGGGCCAACATCGAAAAGAGCGGCGCCGACATCGTCGTGTCCGAGTGCCCGGTCTGTCTCGTGCAGATGAATAAGGCCGCGCAGAAAAGCGGCGGCCGTTTCAAGGTTATGCACATCAGCCAGGTTCTGTAGCGGGCGCTTTTGCGCCCGTAAGGCGAACCGGCCGCGCGAGCAAGTCGGCGCGGCCGGCGTGTTTTTTAGGGCAGCTTTCGGATGACTTCCTGCAACGGGCCGAGGGCATCGCTAAGCCGCGTAAGGTCGCGCTCGTCGAGGCAGGCGATCCGCGTTTCGAAAATGCCGATGGCCTCCAGTCTTTTCTCGGCGAGGAAATTCTTCCCGGCCGGCGAAAGGCGGATCTTCACCACCCGGCGGTCGCAAGGATCGGGCTCTCTAAGCACCAGCCCGGCCGCCACCAGCCGGTCCACGATCGGCGTCAGCTGCTGCTTGGCGATCAACACATCGCCGGCGAGTTCGCTCATTGTGGAGCAGTCCCGTTCGCACAGCGTGAACAGCACATGCATCTGCATCGGGCTGAATTCGTGCTTGACCTGCTGGGCGGCATGACGCACCAGCCGCTTGCGGAGGAGGAAAAGCAGGTCGAAAAGTTGTTCGGCGGTTTCCGTCCGGTTCATAAAAGCGCCTCCCCACCGTTATTTCACGTTGACAAGCTACTAACATAAGCAGTAATATGTAATATATAGTAAACACATATTAACAATAAATTATTATTAATATTTAACAACATTTTATCACAGTCATTGTCAAAAGTCGATAACTACTGGCAGACATGCCAGAGCCCTTATAAATAAGGAGGATTATTCATGCTCAGAACTTTCAGCAAACGCAGCAGCTACGCCGGCCTGGTAGCCGCCGTGCTCGTGGCGGCCACGGTCGCCGGCTGCGGCGGCAAGGAAGCGAGGCCGGCCCAGGCGGTGGCCGTCAAAGCGACCCAGGTTATCAAGCGGGACACCCCGGTTACATACGAGTATGTCGGCCAGGTGATCGCCAAGAACGAGGTGCAGATCCGGGCCAAGGTTTCCGGCAACATCATCGCCAAAATGGTTACCGGCGGCGCCACCGTCACAGAGGGGCAGCCGCTTTTCCAGATTGACCGCCGCCAATACGAAACAGCCCTGCTGACCACCCAGGCGACTCTCGCCCAGTCGGAGGCGACGCTCGCCAACTCCCGCCTCGACACCATCCGCTACCAGAAGCTGGCTGCCCAGCAGGCGATCGCCAAGCAGGCCCTCGACACCCAACTGTCGGCCGAGGCTCAGCACGCCGCCGTTGTCGCCGCCAACCAGGCGCGCGTCCAACAGGCGGCCAACGACCTCAGCGATACCCTCATCGTGGCTCCCTTCAGCGGCCGCATCGACGTCAAGGACCCGGCCGTCGGCAGCTATGTATCCGCCGGCTCGACCGTCCTGGCAACCATCTCGACGGTCGACCCCGTCTTCGTCCAGTTCAGCCTCAGCGAGACCGAGTACCTGAAATTCACCCGCCTCGGCGCGGTCAGCGCCACCGGCGAATGGGGCAAAAACCTTGCCCTGTTGCTCAGCGACGGCTCCAAATACCCGCTTGCCGGCCAGATCGAGCAGATCGACCGCGGCCTGAGCACCGATACCGGCACTCTGACCATCAAGGCGTCGTTCGCCAACCCGCAGAAAATCCTTATCCCCGGCATGTTCGCCCGCATCGTCGCCCAGGGCGAAATGCGCTCCGGCGCGCTGCTCGTGCCCGAACGCGCCGTGCAGGAGATGCTCGGCAAGACCTTTATCACCGTCGTCGGCAAGGAAGACAAAGCCGAGTCGCGCCCGGTGAAGATGGGTCCGAAGGTCGGCATCATGTGGATAGTCGAAGAAGGCCTGGCGGAAGGCGACCGGGTGGTCGTCGAAGGTTTCGCCAAGGCGCCGCCGGGTACGCCCCTGCAGATAACGATGATTACGCCGGAAGACATCAAACCAGCGGCGAAGCAATAGGAGGTACTCCGTGGCCAAATTTTTTATCGACCGGCCGATCTTCGCCATCGTGCTGTCGATCGTCATAACCCTCGGCGGCCTGATCGCCGCCTTCAACCTGCCGATCGCCCAGTACCCGCAGATAACGCCGCCGCAGGTCAGCGTCAGCACGTCCTACGCCGGCGCCAACGCCGACGTCATCGAGCAGACGGTCGCCCAGGTCATCGAGCAGCAGGTCAACGGCGTGGAAGACATGATCGCCATGCAGTCCACCAGCTCCGACAACGGCTCGTACTATTCGCTGAGCGTCAAGTTCCAGCTCGGCAAGAACGCCGACATTGCGACCGTCCAGACCCAGAACCGCGTCGCCCAGGCCAACGCCGCCCTGCCCACCGACGTCCAGCAGGCCGGTGTTTCCACCTTCAAGGCCTCCCAGGACCGGGCGCTGATTTTCGCGCTTTACTCGCCCAATGGTACATATGACCGCATCTTCCTCAAAAACTACGGCAGCCTGAACTTCGTCGATGACCTCAAACGCGTCAAGGGCGTTGGCGAGGTCAGCGAATTCGGCTCCGACTTCGCGATGCGCATCTGGCTGCTGCCCGACAAAATGGCTCAGCTCAAGGTCACATCCGCCGACGTCGCCACCGCCATCAAGCAGCAGAATATCCAGGCCCCGGCCGGTATTGTCGGCCAACTGCCCTCCAACCCCAACCAGGAGCACCAGTACAGCCTGCGCGCCAAAGGACGTCTCAGCGACCCCGAGGAATTCGCCCGCATCGTCGTCCGCTCCCAGAGCGACGGTTCCTTCATCCGCATCGGCGACGTCGCCAAAGTCGAGCTCGGCGCCCGGGACTACGGCTTTTTCTCCGATACAGACGGACAGCCCACGGCCGGTTTTTCCGTCCAGCTCAGTCCCGATGCCAACGCCCTCGAAACGGTCGCCAACTGCATCGCCGTCATTGAGGAAGCCGCAAAGCGCTTCCCCAACGACATGAAATACAAGGTCGTCTTCGATAGCGCCAACTATGTGCGCGAATCGATGAAAGAGGTGGCCTGGACATTCGCCGAGGCGATCGCCCTCGTGCTGCTCGTCGTCTTCATCTTCCTCAAGAGCTGGCGGGCGACGCTCATACCGATGCTTGCCGTGCCGGTATCGCTCATCGGCACCTTCGGCGCTTTCCTCCTCCTCGGCTTCTCCATCAACACCCTCACCCTGTTTGCCATGGTGCTGGCCATCGGCCTGGTCGTCGACGACGCCATCGTCGTCATCGAGGCGGTCGAGCACCATATGCGCTACAACGGCCTCAGCCCGCACGACGCCACGGTAAAGGCGATGAGCGAGGTTCAGGGACCGGTTGTCGCCATCGCCTTCGTGCTGGCGTCGGTTTTCATTCCTGTCGCCTTCCTCGGCGGTACAATGGGCGTCCTCTACAAGCAGTTCGCCCTCACCGTCGCCGTATCCATGGGATTGTCGGCCATAGTCGCCCTGTCCCTAACCCCGGCGCTGTGCGCCCTGCTCCTCGAGCCTTATAACCCTAACGCCCATGGCGGCAAAATCGGTATGGTGCTCGAAAAATTCAACGACTGGTTCGACAGGATGGTCGAGCGCTACGGCGGCTTCCTCGCCAAGCTCTTCCCCAGGGCGCGGCTCGCCATCGTGCTCCTTGTCGTGCTGCTCATTCTCACCGGCGCCCTCTTCCGGGTGCTGCCCTCGTCCTTCGTCCCCGACGAGGACCAGGGATTCGTCATCACCAGCGTCTCCCTGCCGGAAGCGTCCAATATGAACCGCACCCGCGAAATCCTCAACAAAGTCGCCGCCAACATCGACGGCCAGCCCGGCGTCGATACAACCATGGCCGTCACCGGCTTCGACCTCCTCAGCGGCGGTCGCAAGCCCAATGTCGGCGTCATCTTCACCAAGCTCGACAACTGGGACGAGCGGCCCTCCAAGCAGCTATCGGTTAGCAGCCAGATCCAGCAGATCTTCATGAACAACGCCGCCATACCCGAGGCGACCATCCTCGCCTTCGCCCCGCCGGCCCTGCCCGGCATCGGCACCACCGGCGGTTTCACGATGATGATCGAGGACCGCGCCGGCACGACACTCGACGAGATGGATAAAGTCTCGAAGGAATTCGTCGCCGCCGCCCGCAAGCGTCCCGAGATCGGCATGATCTACTCCTCGTTCAGCAGCAACACACCCGGCTTCGAATTCGAGGTCGACCGCGAGAAGGCCCTGAAGCTCGGCGTCCCGGTCAGCGATGTGTTCAGCGCCCTCCAGGCGTACTTTGGCGGCTCGCAGGTCAACGACTTCAACCGCTTCGGCCGCTCCTACAAGGTCGTCATGCAGGCGGAGCCGCAGTTCAGGAGCGACGTCGACGCCTTGCGCTTCTTCTATGTCCGCAGCAGCAATGGCACGATGGTGCCGCTCAACAACCTGCTGAAGCCCAAACCGGTCAACGCCCCGTCGCTCATCAAACGCTTCAACAGCTACCGCGCCATCCAGATCGGCGGCAACCCCGCCCCCGGCTACAGCTCGGGGCAAGCGCTCGTAGCCCTAGAGCAGGTCGCTAAAGAGACCCTGCCGACCGGATTCGCGTTCGAATGGGCCGACCAGAGCCGCGAGGAAAAAATCTCCGGCAGCAAAGCGCCGCTGATGTTCGCACTATCCATCCTGTTCGTCTTCCTATGCCTGGCGGCGTTGTACGAGAGCTGGACCGTGCCCTTCGCCGTCCTGCTGTGCGTGCCCACCGGGGTGTTCGGCGCCTTCTTCTTCCAGTACGGCCGGCACCTGTTCAACGACCACATCAACAATAACATCTACATGCAGATCGCCCTGATCATGCTCATCGGCCTGGCGTCCAAAAACGCCATCCTGATCGTCGAGTTTGCCAAGGTCAGGGTTGATAAGGGGATGGCCTTCATCCCGGCGGCCATCGAAGCGGCCAAGATCAGGCTGCGGCCGATCGTCATGACCTCGCTCGCCTTCATCATCGGCTGCATCCCGC
Source organism: Sporomusaceae bacterium (assembly GCA_031460455.1). Taxonomy (NCBI): domain Bacteria; kingdom Bacillati; phylum Bacillota; class Negativicutes; order Selenomonadales; family Sporomusaceae; species Sporomusaceae bacterium. Next base: position 55,330 of record JAVKTQ010000016.1, on the reverse strand, counting down.
TGGCTATCGCCAGCGGCGCCGGCGCCGGCGCCCGCAACGCCATGGGTACGGCGGTCGTCGGCGGCATGTTCGCCGCCACCGCGTTCGGCATCTTCCTCATCCCGGTGCTGTTCGTCATCGTCGAGCGGGGCGCCCAGAAACTCGCCGAATTCAAGCGCCGCCGGCGGGAAAGCAAAGCCGCGGCCAGAGACCTGTAAAGCAATAACGCAAAAGACGCCAGCCCGAAGCGGGCTGGCGTCTTTTTTTATATATCTATTCGTATCTCAGCGCCTGGATAGGGTCGAGCAGGGCGGCCTTGCGGGCCGGATAGAGGCCGAAGAACAGGCCGATCAGCACCGAAAATCCGAACGACACGACGATCGCCGCCGTCGAGATTACCGGCTTCCAGCCGGCGACGGCCGAGATGCCGAACGACGCGCCGACGCCGAGGATAATGCCGGCAATGCCGCCGACCACGCCGATGCTCACCGCCTCCACCAGGAACTGGAGGAGGATGTTGCGGTACCTGGCCCCCAAGGCCTTGCGGATGCCGATCTCCCGCGTCCGCTCCGTCACCGACACCAGCATGATATTCATGATGCCGATACCGCCGACCAGCAGCGAAATGGCGGCGATGTTGCCGAGGAGCAGGGTGATGGTGCCGGTCGTCTCGCTGGCCGTCTGCATGACGCTCACCAGATTGCGGACGGTGAAGTCGTCGCTTTCGTCCGGCTGCAGCCCGTGGCGGGTCCTGAGCAGTGCGGTGATATCGGCCTGCACCTGGTCGATGACCTCGGGGCTGGCGGCCTGGATGCTGACCGCCTGGATGTAGGTCACGCCCAGCAGCCGCTCTTGGGCGGTCGTCAGCGGGACAAGGACAGTGTCGTCCTGGTCGCCGCCGCCCATCGACTGTCCCTTGCTGGCCAGCACGCCGATGACGGTGAACGGCGACTTATTGATCCTGACAGTCTGGCCGACCGGGTTGGTTTCACCGAAGAGGTTTGTCGCCACCGTCTGACCGATGACCGCCACCCGGCTCCTGGTGTCGAGGTCGCGGCTGGTGAAGAACGCGCCGCTAGCCACCTCCTGGTTGCGGACAGGCAGGTATTCCGGAGTTGTGCCCGTCACCGACGTCGTCCAGTTCTGGTTGCCTGCGACCAGTTGGTAACCCCGGCTGACGCTGGGGGCGACGTAGTTGACGCCGCCGACGTTACGGGCGAGAGCCTGGGCATCCTTGTAGGTGAGGGTGATGCCCGAACCGGCCGCTTGCCGCGAGCCGCCGGCCGACGAGGCGCCGGGGGTGACGATGATCAGGTTGCTGCCCAGGCTGGCGATCGAGTCCTGCACCTTGTCGCGCACGCCGAGACCGATGGAAATCATGGCGATGACGGCGCCGACGCCAATGATGATGCCGAGCATGGTGAGGATGGAGCGCAGCTTGTTGGCCACCAGTGCGCTCCAGGCGATGGCGACGCTTTCTCTCAGCATGACGCTCACTCCTTCCGGTCGTCGCGGACGATCAGGCCGTCGCGGACATGCACGACGCGGCGCGCGTTCTCGGCGATGTCGGGCTCGTGGGTTACGAGGATAACGGTGCGGCCGAGGCTGTTGAGGCTGCGGAAAATCTCCATAACCTCGTTGCCCGACTTGGTGTCGAGGTTGCCGGTCGGCTCGTCGGCCATGATGATCGTCGGATCGTTAACCAGGGCGCGGGCGATGGCCACCCGCTGGCGCTGGCCGCCCGAAAGCTCATTGGGCAGATGATGCATACGCTCCTCCAGCCCGACCATGGCGAGTGCCTTGGCGGCCCGTTCGTTCCGCTCCGCCTTGGCAACCCCGGCGTAGACGAGCGGCAGGGCGACGTTCTGGTGAGCGTCCATGCGGGGCAGCAGGTTAAAGCTCTGGAAGACGAAGCCGATCTTCTTGTTGCGGGTGACGGCCAGATCGTCGTCGCCGAGGGTGGCGACCTCCTGGCCGTCGAGCATATACGAACCGTGGGTCGGCCGGTCGAGACAGCCGAGAATGTTCATCATCGTCGACTTGCCCGAACCGGACGGGCCCATGATGGCGGTGAATTCGCCCGCCCCGATAACCAGGTCGACGCCGGCGAGGGCGTTCACTATCGTATCGCCCATCTGATAAGTTTTTCTCACATCCGACAATGCTATCGTCAATTATATTACCTCCTCGGTCAGCGGACCATCATGCCGCCCCGCTGCTGTTGCTGCTGGGGCTTGGCCTGGGAGACGACGATCTGGTCGCCGTCGGTCAGACCGCCGGTTATCTCCACCCGCTCTTCGCTCGTAAGGCCGGTGGTCACATTGACATTAGTCGCCTGGCCGTTTTTCATAACGACCACATACTGTTGGTTTTTGTTGGTTTTGATAGCCGACAGGGGCACGGTGAGGGCATTTTTGCTCTCGCCGACGCCGACCGACACCCTGGCGGTCATTGTGGGCTTGAGCTCCCGGTCGCCGGCGTCGACGTCGATAATCACCCCGTAATAGACGACATTCTGCTGCACCGTGGCCTTCTGGGAAACGCTCGAAACCACGCCGGTGAACACCTTGCCCGGATAAGCGTCGACCGTGAAGGTCGCCTTTTGGCCGACAGTCACCTTGCCGATGTCGCTCTCGTCCACCTGGGTCTCGATCTGCATCTTCGACAGGTCGGCCACCGTCAGGATAACCATCGGGTTGGAGAGGCCCTGGGCAACCGTCTGGCCGGCGGGGATGGGCTTGCCGATCACCACTCCGTCAATCGGGGCGCGGATAACGGTGTCGTCGAGCTGGGACGAGGCTTCGTCATAAGTGGCCTGGGCCACCTTGTACTCCATGCGGGAGGCGTCGAGCTGCTGGTCGGACACGGCGCCGATCTTGTTGAGGCGGCTGTTGCGTTCAAAATTGGCCTGGGCGTTGGCCAGGCGCTCGCGGGTCTGGGTTACCTGGGCCTGTAGACGGCTGCTGTCGAGGACGACCAGCACCTGGCCGGCCTTGACGACGTCATTTTCCTGCACCTTTGTTTCCTTGATCAGGCCGGTGATCTTCGAGCTTACGTCGACCATGTTCACCGGCTTGATGGTGCCGGTGGCCGACACCACCGAGGTCACGTCGGCCCTGATCACCGCCGCCGTCTGGACGTTGGGAGCGGCCTTGGCCTTGCTGCTGGCCTGCCAGGCCAGTCCGCCCTTGACGGCGACCGCCAGAACGATGGCGAGGAGAATCCATTTATTATGTTTGACGATTCTTTGCCAAATTGCCTTCATTCCGGCACCTCCGCTATATATTGCGCTACTCGACCGCCAGGCCGATGGCCTTGGTCAGTTTCGCCTTGCTGACGTTGAAGTCGTACAGCGCCTGGTAGTAGTTCGTCCGGGCCTGCGCCAGGGCCAGTTGGGCGTCGATAACGTCGATGTTGGTGCCTACGCCGGCGTCGTACTTCTCGCGGGCGATGCCGAGGTCTTCTTCCGCCTTGGCGATCGCTACCTCGGTCGTTTCGAGGCGCTTCTCGGCCTCCTGCATCGACAGGTACTGCTGGCGGACCTCAAGCTCGACGGCGTCGGCCGTCTGGCGGGCCTGCTCTTTAGCCTTGTTCAGGCCGGCGTCGGCCTGCCGGACCTTGGCCTTCGTCACCCCGGCGTCGAACACGTTCCAGTTGGCTGCCAGGCTGACCGTCCAATCGCCGCCGCTTTCCGGCAGGGCGGAATCGCTCCACCCTTTGGACGCGCCGAAGGTCACGGACGGAATGTTGCCGCTCTCGGCCACCTTTACGCCGCTCGACGCCATATTGACGCCGGCTTCGGCCTGGGCAATCTCCGGCCGCTTCGCGCGCGCCATGGCGATGCTGTCCTCAAGCGATTTGTCGTACTTCTCGTACTTCAGCGCGTCGGTAAGGACGATCTCGCTGGCCGGGTCTACGCTCATCACGTTCTTCAGGTTGGCCAGGGCAAGCTCGTAGCTGTTTTTGCTCTTGATGAGGTTTTGCTCGGCGTTGGCCAGTTCGACCTCCGAGCGGAGAATGTCGGCCTTGGCCACCAGTCCGACGTTGTATTTCGCCTGAGCGGTTTTCAGATGCTGCTGCAGGTTCTTGACCGATTCTTCGTTGACGGTCACGAGGTTGCCGTTCTGCAGCACGGCGAAGTACGCGGCCGCCGCGTCGAGCCGCACCTGCTGCTCAGCCTTGGCAACCCCGAGGGAGGCGCTTTTCAGCCCTTCCTTCGCCTGATCGACGAGCCCTTCGGTGCGGCCGCCGTTGTAAAGCTGCCAGTTGAGCCGCAGGCTGTTGTTCACCCCTTCGCTGGACGGAGCGTAGCTCGTGCCCGGCTGGCGGCTGTAAGTGCTGCCCAGCGACAGCGTCGGCCAGCGGCCAGCCGCGGCCTCGTCCACGCCCCAGGCGGCCCGGTCCTTGTCGGCGCCCGCAATCTTGAGGGCGGGGTTATTGCTTACGGCGGCGGCGATGCTGTCCTTCAGGGTCAGCTCCTGAGAAGCCGCCTGCGCCACCGGCGCGTTCAGCAGCAGAACGGCGGCGAGCAGGGCGACGGCGGATCGGTTCGTGTGTCGGGACGGCATATCCATTCCCCCCTGTTTTTAGCTGATGTAAAAGGCGCGAAACGATACAGGGCAATTCTAACCGACCAGTTTTAGTTTTTCTTTAGAGGGGGGGTGGAAAATATAGAAAGGGGCGCCCTCGCGGGCGCCTCTATCCCTCACTTCACCGGCAGCGTCACGCTGATCTTCGTCCCCGCGCCCACCGTGCTCTCGGCTTTTATCTTGCCGCCGTGGCTTTCGACGATCCAGCGGGCGATCGCCAGGCCCAGCCCGGCGCCGCCTTCGCCGCGCGAGCGGGCCCGGTCGCCGCGGAAAAAACGGTCGAAGATTTGCGGCACATCCCCGGGAGCTATCCCGACGCCGGTATCGGCGACCGTCAGGACGGCCTGCCCCGCCTGGCGGCGGCAGGTCACCGACACGCTGCCGCCCGCGGGAGTGTACTTCACGGCATTGTCGAGCAGGATGACTAACAGCTGCTGGATACGCTCCCGGTCGGCGCACAGCGTCATGCCGTCTTCGGCCGCCACCCCGAGCGCCACCCCCTTCTGCTCGGCCAGCGGCCGGAACTGCTCGGCTGCGGTGACCACAAGGTCGCCGAGCCGCACCTCTTCGGCCGCAAGCTCCGGCTGGCCGGCGTCGGCCCTGGCGAGCGTCAGCAGCGCGGCTACCAGCCTGCTCATGCGGCTTGCCTCGCGGACGACGTTGGTGATGCGGACGCTCTCCTCCCGGACGGTGCGATCAGGGTAGCGGAGCAGCAGCTCGGCATTGGTTTTGATAACCGTCAGCGGCGTCCGCAGCTCATGGGAGGCATCGGCCACAAACTGCTGCTGTTTTTCCCACGCCGACCTCACCGGCACCAGGGCCCGCCCGGCCAGGAAATAGCCGGCCACCACCGCCGCCAGCATCCCGGCCGCCGTAGCGGTGAGAATGATCACCAGCAGCCGCCGCAGCATCGCCGTCTCCGTGTCGACGATCGCCACGGCCACCACGTCTGTCACGGCGAACGCCCCCTCCGGCCGCGCGAGCAGCTCCCCGTCGCCCTGGTAAGGTACGGAACGGGAGCGGTAGATATGGTCGCCGGCCCGCTGCATCTGCGGTTTGCCCGGCCTCGCCCCCGCCGCCACCCCCTTTACGGCCTCGATGTTATCCACCGGATAGAAATTGACGACCCGGCCGTTGGCGTCGCGGACAAACAGAAAAATCCGCGGGTCGAAGGCGACTGGGCGGCTGAAAACCATGCTCGGCCGGCCGCCGGCGACGCGGAAGGCTTCAAGCCTGTCGCGCATCGCGTCATCCACTTCGTCGAAGAGCTGGTAGGCCACGAAACCGTACAGCGAGCCGCCGAACCACGCCAGAACGAGGAAAAACACGAGCGAATTGAGGATGGTCAGCTTGCGGAGTGTTTTTTGGAACATGCTACTTGTCCTTCAGCATGAAACCCGCCCCGCGGATTGTCTGGATGACCGCGTCGCGGCCGAAGGGGGCGAGCTTTTTGCGCAGATAATGGATATAGAGGTCGATGATGCCATGGGTGGTATCTGATTCGAAGCCCCACACGCGGTCGAAAATCTGCTCGCGGGTAAGGATCTGTTCGCGGTTGAGGAGCAGGAACTCCAATAGCTCATACTCCTTGACGGTGAGGTGGAGGGGGTTGCCGGCCACGAAAGCGTCCTTCGCCTTCGGGTTGGCGGCGATGCCGCCGTAGCGGAGCTCCCCGTCCGCGCCCACCGGACCGCCGCGGCGCAACAGGGCCTTGACTCTGGCGAGCAGCTCGGGGACAGCGAACGGTTTCACCAGATAATCGTCGGCGCCCGAATCAAGCCCGGCAACCTTGTCGGCGACGCTGTCCCTGGCGGTCAGCAGCATGATCGGCGTGCGGCTGCCGCCAGCCCTCAGCAGCCGCACGATATCCAGCCCGCCCATGCCAGGCAGCATCATATCGAGGATGAGCAGATCGTACACCCCCTGCCGGGCGCGATAGAGGCCCTCGTCGCCGCTGCCCGCCTCGTCGACCGCGTAATCGTCCTCCTTCAGCACCGCCACGACAGCCTCACGCAGGGGGGCGTCGTCTTCCACCACCAGGATTCTCATCGGCACACCTCCGCCGTTTCTAACCTTAAGGTGGCACCCCGCGCCTGCTCTTATACCCTCCGCGGTCCGACGATGCGGAGACAAACAAAAAAAGAGTATCTCGCGATACCCTCTCGATGGCGTAATATGCGGATAGCCGCGTGCGCGGCTACAGGAAGACGACTTTGTAAAGATAATAGGTCAGGGCGCTGGTTATGCCGCTGGCCGGGATGGTGAGCAGCCATGCGAAGAGCATCTGACGGGCTGTAGTCCAGCGCACCGCCGTTACCCGCTTGGCCGAGCCCACGCCCATTATCGAGCCGGAAACGACGTGGGTCGTGCTGACCGGGAGGTGGAAGAAGGTGGCGCCGAAAATAACGAGGGCCGAGTTTAGGTCGGCGGCAAAGCCGTTGATCGGCTCCATGCGGAAAATGCGCGTCCCCATAGTTTTGATGATCTTCCAGCCGCCGGCGGCCGTGCCGAGGCCCATAGATATGGCGCAGGCAAGTTTGACCCAGGTGGGCACCTCCAGGGAGGGGATCTGGCCGGCGGACAGCAGGGCGAGGGTGATGATGCCCATCGCCTTCTGGGCGTCGTTGGAGCCGTGGGAAAATGACATCAGACTCGCCGACACGAACTGCATCCGTTTGAAGCCGGTATTGAGGACGCCGGGGCCCAGACGTCCGAAAATCCACAGCATGATGATCATCACGAAATAACCAGTGATAAGGGCGATAACGGGCGAAAGGACGAGGGAGAGGACGATCTTTTGGATGCCGGCCAGCTTCAGGACTTCTAAACCGCGGCCGGCGATGACCGCGCCCATCACGCCGCCGATCAGCGCGTGGGACGAGCTTGACGGGATGCCCAGCCACCAGGTGAGGATATTCCAGAAAATCGCCCCGACAAGCGCGGCGATGATCACCGGCTGGTCGATCATTTGCGCCGATTTGACGATATCGCCGCCGATCGTTTTGGCGACCCCGGTGCTGAATAGGGCGCCAAGGAAGTTAAGGGAGGCGGCCAGCCACACTGCGTGCTGCGGGGCGAGCGCCCGCGTCGATACCGACGTGGCAATGGCGTTGGCGGTGTCGTGGAAGCCGTTGATGTAATCGAAGGCCAGGGCGAAAATAACTACAGCGTACAGCAGCCACAAATCAGGCATATTTCAGCACTACCCTTTTCAGAAGCTGGGTGATATCTTCGCAGATATCGAGGGTATCCTCCAGGCTGGTGAGGATTTCCTTCCACTTGATTATCTCGACCGGGTCGCAGCCCTCGCGGAAAAGCTTGGCCATCTCCCGGCGGTAAAGAGTATCCCCCTCCGTCTCCAGGGCCAATATCCGGTTGCAGCGGGCCTCGAGCTTAAGATGCTGCTTCTTCAGCTCGCCCAGGTAGTTGATGCATTTGACCACCTGGGTGATGCTGGTGTGGACGAGGGAAACCAGTTCGCGGACCTCGGGCGAGGCGACGCCGACATTGTACATGTGCATCTTATCGACGATCCCCTTCATAGCGTCGACAAGGTCGTCCAGTTTCTGGGCGAGAGCGAAGATGTCCTCGCGGTCGAAGGGGGTGATAAACGTTTTATGGAGCTTTTTGAGGATTTTCTCCACCAGCTCGTCGGCTTCGGTTTCGAGTGTTTCCACTTCGGACAGGATCTCCCCGAGCCGGTCCTGCTCCTCGAAAGCCATCACCATCGTCTCGCTCGCCTTCTTGGCGATCGCGGCGTGGTCGGCCAGAAACTCGAAAAACTTTTCTTCTTTTGGCTTCAGACGAAAGGCCACGATGAGTCCCTCCCCGGAAGATTCTTGAACACTTTGATTATAGCATATACTTGTGTACATTATAAGAGTACAGCCGGAAGGCGGAATAATCGGATAAATTTGGCTTTCCCCTTTGCTTTGTACGGTTATCCGGCAGAAAAAGGATATCCATCCCAAGCGGCGAAGTAAACTTACCACGGGTCAGGCAATGGCGGCGCCCAAGACGATACGATCCTCGCTCCCGGCTTAGTGTACCCGCAGGAATCGATATTAGTGCTTGGCAATTCTCTGGCGCAAAGACACCGCTGCGGCTGTTTTTGCGCTGCTTCGTTTCCGGCCCCGGCTTGCCGCCCGGCGGGGCGGGGATACTATCCTTTGAACTTGAGGACGCCGGTAAATTGCCTTGGGCATCAGGCGAAAACGGCGGCCCGCAGCTCGAGGTGGGGGGATTTATAAAATGGCAAGTGTATCCGACCGGCTAAGCAATCTGCCGCTGGGGAAGTTTCACTGGCGGCTGCTCGTTCTCACCATGCTCGGCTGGGCGTTCGACTCTATGGACACCGGCATCGTCGCCTTCGTTCTGGCGAAAATGATCGAGACCTGGGGTCTCACCTCGGCCCAGATCGGCTACATCGGCAGCATCGGCTTGGTGGGCATGGCCTGCGGGGCTGCGCTGTCGGGCTGGCTGGCCGACATGATGGGGCGCAAGAAGCTCTTCGCGGCGACCCTCGTCGTCTACAGCGCGGCCACCGGCCTGTGCGGCCTGGCCTGGAGCTACGAATCGCTGCTCTTCTTCCGCTTTCTCGTCGGCTTCGGCGTCGGCGGCCAACTGCCGGTGGCCGTCACCCTCATGAGCGAATACTCGCCCGCCCGTTACCGCGGCCGCATGATCGTGCTCCTTGAAAGCGCCTGGGCCATCGGTTGGCTGGCTGCCGCCATAATAGCCTATTATATTATTCCCCAACACGGGTGGCAGATAGCCTTCTATATCGGTTCCCTGCCGGCGATATTGGTCTTCTTTCTGTGGCGGATGGTTCCCGAGTCGGTCCTCTACTTAGTCGACAAAGGCCGTTACCAGGAAGCTCACGAGCAGGTCGCCGCCATCGAGCGCGAACTCGGTGTGCCGGTGGGCGAGCCGCCCAGCGCCGCCGAAATCGCCGCCCCCAAGGCCAAATTCGCCTTCGCCGAACTGTGGAAGGGGCAATATCTGCGCCGTACCGTCTGCCTCTGGATACTGTGGTTCGGCATCGTTTTCTCCTACTACGGCATCTTTACCTGGCTGCCGTCCCTGCTAGTCAAGGGCGGCCACACCCTCGTCCGCTCGTTCGAATTCGTCCTGTGGATGACGCTCGCCCAGATACCCGGCTATTTTACCGCCGCCTACCTCGTCGACCGCATCGGCCGCAAGCTCACCCTGTCCTCCTTCCTGGCCGCCTGCGCCGTGTGCGCCTACTTCTTCGGCATCGCCAAAACGGGCGCCGAGATCATCGTCTACGGCTGCCTGCTGTCCTTCTTCAACCTCGGCGCCTGGGGCGTCGTCTACACATATTCGCCCGAACTCTACCCCACCCACGCCCGCGCCAGCGGCGTCGGCTTCGCGGCCGCCTTCGGCCGCGTCGGCGGCATCTTCGCCCCCAGCGTCGTCGGCTGGATAATGACCGGCCCGGACAAATTCGCCCTCGTATTCACCATCTTCACCGGCGTCTTGCTCGTCACCGCCCTAAACGTCTTCGTCCTTGGCGAAGAAACGATGCGCAAATCGCTCGACGAACTCAACCGCTGAAACTGGCCTCTGCCGCAGGAAGCGAGGTGACCGCTCTGGATAAGGAAAACCGCCTCATCGTCATCAAAGGCGCCGGCGACCTGGCCACCGGCGTCGCCCACCGCCTGTTCCGCAGCGGCTTCGCCGTCGTCATGACCGAACTGCCGCACCCCACCGTCATCCGTCTGCCGGTCGCCTTCGCCGCCGCCGTCTTCACCGGCCGCGCGACCGTCGAAGGAGTGGCCGCCGTCAGGACCGAGCCGGCCGAAGCCGCCGCCGTAGCCGGTCATGGGCTGGTAGCCGTCGTCGTCGACCCGCAGGGCGCGGTCGTGCAGGCGCTCAAGCCGTGGGCGGTGGTCGACGCCATCCTCGCCAAGCGCAACACCGGCACCCGCCTGAGCGACGCGCCGGTTGTCGTCGGCCTCGGGCCGGGATTCGCCGCCGGCCGGGACGTCGGCTATGTCGTCGAGACAGCCCGCGGCCACTACCTCGGCCGCGTGATCGAGCAGGGCGAGGCCCTGCCCGACACCGGCGTGCCGGGGCTCATCGGCGGCTACGGCAGCGAGCGGCTGCTGCGCTCCCCGGCCCACGGCGCCTTCCGCGCGGCGCGGGCTATCGGCGACACCGTCGCCGCCGGCGAGTCGGTCGGCCATGTCGGCGGGCTGCCCGTCACCGCCGTTATCGGCGGCGTCTTGCGCGGCCTCATCCACGACGGCCTGGTCGTCGCCGCCGGCCAGAAGATCGGCGATATCGACCCGCGCGGCCGGCGCGAATACTGCTTTACCATCTCAGACAAAGCGCGGGCGGTCGGCGGCGGCGTCCTAGAGGCGCTGCTTGCCGCCCGCGCCGCCGCCGAACGAGATTTGCATCCGTGTTTTCCATCTCTGACACGCTTCTGACAAAAACCTGACTTTTATTCGGTTGCCCGACGGCCGGCGAATAAGATATAATAATAACAAGAATAATATACCAGTTGCTTTCGGGGGAGTCTGTCAGCGACAGGCTTTTTCTGTTCTGAAGCAAGATAGGAGGGACGATATGAAAACAGGGGTGCCTTATTGGCCCGAGAGCCGGACCTCGAACGCGAACTGCCGGATTGTCGTCCGCAGTTTTGCCGACAGGGGCAGCCTATATGACGACCGCGACGACATCGTCGTCCTCACCGACGGCTGGGTGGAGGGGCCTGCCGCGGCCGTGCTGCGCGGCGGCATCAACGCCGGCGCCGTCCTCGATGTGCTGGCGTGTGCCGGCGTCAGCCAACTCAAGGTGTTGCACCTCGAAGAAAAGCTGCCCCAGCTTGAGGATATATTTCTCTCCTCGGTGGTGGCCCGCGCCCACGACATGTTCGACAACGTCAGCATCAACTGGCGCCGCGAGGCGACGGTGTTCGACCTCATCAAAGCCGTCGGTGCCGAGCAAAGTATGCTGTTCTTCGGCGCGCCGCTGGCCGATTCGGAGATAATGCCCTTCTACAGCGCCATCAAGGAAGTCTACCAGGGCAGTGTGACCATCGTCCGCGGCCCCTTTCACGACCTGGAATTCGCCGAGGGCGACGAAATCTACCGCTGGGTGCGGGAGCGGACCTTCGAGGCCGGCGATTTCTCCCTGCCGGCCGTGATGCGCGGCGGCAAGCGCAAACGCGGCCACAAGGTGGCGATCATCCTCCCCAGCCTCAACGAAGAACGGACAGTCGGCCAGGTCATCGAAACAGCGCTCGAAGTCAAGACCGCCGGCGTGGCCGACGAAGTCATCCTCGTCGACTCCGCCTCGACCGACAACACCGTGGCGATCGCCAAATCCTACGGCATCCCCGTCTTCCTCCATCCCGAGATCGCTCCCGAGCTCGGCAGCCACCGTGGCAAAGGGGAGGCGATGTTCAAAAGCGCCTTCGTCACCGACGCCGACATCCTCGCCTGGGTGGATACCGACATCGAAAACATCACCCCGCGCTTCTTCTACGGCCTGCTCGGCCCCATCCTCACCCACCCCGACATCCGCTTCGTCAAAGGCTACTTCACGCGGCCGGTGCGGGTCGAGGCATCCGGCCTCGAACTCGGCGGCGGCCGGGTGACGGAAATCCTCGCCCGTCCGTGGTTCAACACCTACATGCCGACGCTGTCGGGCTACATCCAGCCGCTCGCCGGCACGGTGGCCATCTGCCGCGAAGACATGCTCAAAATGCGCATCCCCGCCAACTACGGCGTGGAGGTGGCGATGCTCATCCAGGCGGTGGCTAACGCCGGCCTGTGGTCCACCTGCCAGGTCAACCTCGGCGAAGTCATCCACCGGTCCAAGGATGTAGCCGGCCTCAGCGAGATGGCTTTCCAGATTCTCCAGGTGCTGAGCGAATTCGAAGGCGGCGCAAGCCGTGAGAACCTCCTGCGGCGCGTCTACTCCGCCCAGGGGCACTTCGAGATCGGCACCAAGCGATTCGCCACCGTCTGGCGCGACTATCGAAAATAATTTGCATAGATATTGACAATATCTTTTACCGCGTGCTATCATTAAGCCAATTTAATACTCTTGCTCTTATCGAGAGTGGTCGAGGGACTGGCCCGATGACACCACGGCAACCGGCGCTACGGCGCAAGGTGCCAAATCCAGCAGGCATTGCCTGACAGATGAGAGGGAAGGTTACGCTTTTGTCGTTTAACTCCTTTCCTCGGGAAGGAGTTTTTTGTTTTCTCTCATCGCCACTTTATCGCAGCAACGGAGGGTTCAAGATGCAGACCGCTTACCCGCAGACCTTTTTCCCCGGCATAAAATACCGGCCCTACATGAAATTCGCCACCGTGGCCACCCCCGAGCGGCCGCTCGCGCTCGTACTCGGCGGCGCCCTCCCCGAAGTGACGGTGGCCTACGAAACCTACGGCGCCCTTGCCCCCGACAAAGACAACGTCGTCCTTGTCTGTCACGCCCTCACCGGCGACAGCCACTGCGCCGCCCATAACGACAACGACGAGGAAGGCTGGTGGGACCTCCTCGTAGGCCCCGGCCGCCCCATCGACACCGACCGCTTCTTCGTCATCTGCGCCAACGTCCTCGGCGGCTGTCAGGGCACCACCGGCCCCGCCTCGCCCGACCCGGCCACCGGCCGGCCTTACGGCGCCTCCTTCCCCGAAGTGACCATCCGCGACATGGTCCGGGTCCAGAAACGGCTTCTCGAAGCGCTGGGCATCAACCGCCTTTCGCTGGTCATCGGCGGCTCGATGGGCGGCGCCCAGGCGCTGGAGTGGGCGGTCACCTACCCCGGTTTCGCTGAAGCCGTCGCCGCCCTGGCCGCTCCCGGCTACGCCTCGGCCCAGGCCATCGCCTACAACCGCGTCGGCCGCCAGGCCGTGATGCTCGACCCCGAATGGCGGGGCGGCGACTACTACGGCGGACCCGGCCCCGTCCAGGGCCTGGCGCTCGCCCGCGGCGTCGGCATGATAACCTACCAGAGCGAACCCTCCATGGCCGCCAAATTCGCCCGCAAGACGCGCAACGGGCAGTTCGAGATCGAGAACTACCTCGACTACCAGGGACAGTGCCTGGTGCAGCGCTTCGACGCCAACTCCTACCTCTGCCTGCTCAGGGCCCTCGACCTCTACGACCTGGGGATGGGCCACGCCTCCTACCGGGCGGCCCTGGCCCGCATCGAGGCCAGAGTCCTCGTGGCCGGGGTCACCTCGGACATCCTCTACCCCGCCTACCAACAGATAGAACTCGTCGAAATACTGAAAAGCCTCGGCGTGCGGGCGGAATACGCCGAAGTCGACAGCCCCCACGGCCATGACGGCTTCCTGATCGACTTCGACCTCCTCAAACCCATCCTGCGCGAATTCGTCGGCACCGCCCTGCCGGTGCGAATGCCCTGGCTGTCATCCATCTTCCGCGCTCCGCGGCTGGCCTACTTTGGCGCCCGCCTCGTCGCGGAAAACTACCCCTGATACTCGGCAAAACTATAATTATTAATTCTAGGAGGAACCGACAATGACCTTACCCGCCGATCTTCGCTTCGACAGCCTCGCCGTTCACGCCGGCCAGGAACCCGACCCCGCCACCGGCTCGCGGGCGGTGCCCATCTACCAGACCACCGCCTACAACTTCCGCGACAGCGCCCACGCCGCCAACCTCTTCGCCCTCCAGGAAAGCGGCAACATCTATACGCGGATAATGAACCCCACCACCGACGTACTCGAAAAACGCATCGCCGCCCTTGAAGGCGGGGTGGGGGCGCTGGCTTTCGCTTCCGGCCACGCCGCCATCAGCGCCGCCATCTTTAACATCGCCCAGGCCGGCGACGAAATCGTCAGCTCGTCCACCCTCTACGGCGGCACCTATAACATGTTCGCCTACACCCTGCCCCGGCTCGGCGTCAAAGTCACCTTCGTCGACCCGCGGGATCCCGCCAATTTTGCCACAGCCATAACCCCCCGAACCAAGGCAATCTACGCCGAAACCATCGGCAACCCCAAGATCGACGTCCTCGACCTGGCCGCCGTCGCCGACGTCGCCCACGCCAACGGCCTGCCCCTCATCATCGACAGCACCTTCACCAGCCCCTACCTCTGCCGGCCGTTCGACTTCGGCGCCGACATCGTCGTCCATTCGGCCACCAAATTCATCGGCGGCCACGGCACCTCGATGGGCGGGCTGGTCGTCGACGGCGGCAAATTCGACTGGGCGAACGGCAAATTCCCCCTCCTCAGCGAGCCCGACCCCAGCTACCACGGCCTGCGCTACACCGAAGCCCTTGGGCCACAGGCCTTCATCATCCGTCTGCGCACCCAGATCCTCCGCGACCTGGGGGCCTGCCTAAGCCCCTTCAACAGCTTCCTCCTCCTCCAGGGGCTGGAGACGCTCCACCTCCGCATGCGGCGCCACAGCGACAACGCCCTCGCCGTCGCCGAACACCTCGCCGCCCACGACCGGGTGGCCTGGGTGAGCTATCCTGGCCTTAAAAGCCACCCCGACCACCTCAAAGCCGAAGAATATCTGCCTAAAGGGGCGGGGGCCATCCTCACCTTCGGCATCAAGGGCGGCCTCGAAGCGGGGCGGAAATTCATCGACTCCCTGCAGCTCTTCTCACTCCTCGCCAACGTCGGCGACGCCAAATCGCTCGTCATCCACCCGGCCAGCACCACCCACTCCCAGCTCACCAGCGAGCAGCGGGCCGCCGCCGGCGTACCGGACGACATGGTGCGTCTGTCGGTGGGCCTAGAAGACCCGGCCGACCTGATCGCCGACCTCGACCAGGCATTAGCATAGCAGAAGCCCCCGCTCTACGCGGGGGCTTCTTTGTACATTACGGCCGCCCAGCAGCGCCCATCTGCGGCGTTGCTCCTCGGCTGCCATCCTCAGCGTACGTGCGTGTACGCTTCCGGTGTCAGCCTCCGGTGCGCCTTGCATCTGGGCACTTCTGAACGGCCGCGGCAATTCAGAGAATAACGGATGGGGGAGGGGAGAGGAGCTCATAAAGGGAAATATTGTTATTGCGACGAAATCGGGAAACAATAACCGGTAGGGGAGAGTGAGCACATGAGCGATGCGTGGCAAGAATTCCTCCAGGGCGTGCAGACGGCGACCAAAGGGGTGCCGTACCCCTTCTACCGCGGCTGCCCCAGCGCTTGTTTCACCCTGCTGCCCAGCCTCTTCCGGGTCAGGCGGAAAAGGTACACCGAGTGCAACGTCTTCTTCGACTTCTTCTCGTTCGCCAAGCCCATCGTCAACACCCAGTCGCTCAAGCCGATCGAGACCCTCTTCGAGATGCGGCACGCCGGCATCCCCACGCGCCTCCTCGACTGGACGACCACCTTCGCCGTCGCCCTGTACTTCGCCGTGAGCGGCAAGCCCGACGCGCCTTGCATCTGGGTCCTCGAGCCAGACAAACTTAACTACAAGGCCACCGGCCACGGCCTGCTCGTGCAGTCCGACGCCGTCGACTACGACCACGAGCACGAGAAGGTGCTCTACCTGGGCAAAAGGCTTAAGCACCCGCTCGCCATCTTCCCCACCATGCAGAACCCCCGCATCTTCGCCCAGAAGGGCCACTTCACCATCCACGGCGCCATCGAAAAGCCCCTTGAGGAAATCTGCCCCGACTGCGTCACCCAGATACCCCTGCCCGCCGCCGCGATTCCCGAGGCGCGCGCCTTCCTCCATCTCGCCGGGCTCAACGAATACAGCGTCTTCCCCGATATCGACGGCCTTGCCAGGTATCTCACCAAGGAGCACGGCCTCGACCGCCGCAAACGGGTCGCCGCCGTCAAAGCGGCGAAAATCCGTCAGGCCCCGTCGGCCCCGACATAAGCGAAACGCGCTTTCTCCTCGCCGCCCACGGTCACCGTCTCGCAAAACATCGCCCACGGCCTCACCCACAGGCCGCGTTCGCCGTACAGCGCCTGGTAAACGACCAGCCGCTCCATCGTCTCGCTGTGGGTGGCCTCGCCTATCACCCGGTACATATTCCCCTTGTAGTGGCGGTACACTCCCGGAATTACAAGGCAATCTCCTTCACCCATGAGAAAACGCCTCCTGCCGTCGTATTAGTCCTATTATCTTAACCGTAACGGCAACTAAATCCTTTATCGGCTCGCAAAAAGAAAAACCCGCCCAAGGCGGGTTTATTAGCACGGTCGCCGCCCCGATGGTTGGCGAAAACCGCGAAACGGAGGCTGATTAACAGGCGTCCAAGGAGGACAACGGTCTCAGTCCGAGGCCGCGGGCGGCGGCGATGTCGCGCTCGGCGCCCCGGCCGGCGGTCGTGAGGTAGTTGCCGATGAGCATGCCGTTGACGCCGGCCAGCAGGCCGAGGGGCACGAGGTCGCCGAGCGCTTTCTCCCGGCCGCCGGCGTAGCGGATCGTCTTGGCAGGGAGGAGGAGGCGGAAAATGGCCAGTGTCCGGAAAATTTCCAGTGGCGGCAGCGGCGGCTGCTCCTCAAGGGCGGTGCCGGGCACAGGGTTCAGTATATTGACGGGAACCGAATCGACATCAAGCTCCCTGAGGGTGAAAGCCAGTTCGACGCGCTGGCGCCAGCTCTCGTCCATGCCGATGATGCCCCCCGAGCACACCTCCAGCCCGGCCGCCTTGGCCCGCTTCACCGTGTCCACCCGCTCCTGCCAGGAGTGGGTGGTGCAGATCGCCGGATAGTGGCTTTCCGCCGTCTCCAGGTTGTGGTGGTAGCGGGTGACGCCGGCCGCCTTCAGTGCGGCGAAGTGACTGGCGTCGAGCACTCCCAGCGAACAGCAGGGGATTACCCCCGTCTCTTGTTTGATCCGTTTTATCGCCGCCAGCACGCGGGGGAAATCGTCGTCATCCTGCATGCCCGCACCCGCGGTGACGATCGAGAAACGCCGCGCGCCGTCGCTCTCGGCCGTTTTCGCCGCCGCCAGCAGCGCCGCCTCGTCCAGGAGGGGATGGATGGCGATAGCCGCCCGGTGGTGGGCCGACTGGGCGCAAAACCGGCAATCCTCCGAACAATTGCCGGAGCGGGCGTTGACGATCTCGCAGGTATCGACGGCAGCGCCGCAGAACTCGGCGCGCACCTTGCTGGCCATCGCCATCAGCAGCGGGACGTCGGCCGCGCCGACCCGCGTGAGGTCCATCGCCTCGGAAAAGCTCAGCGCCGCGCCGCTCAGCACCTTCTCACCCAGGGCGGTTATCAGTTGGATACTCATCGCAGCCTCCTTGTTAACTATGTGCACTATGACGGTTTACAATATTGGCATTAAAAAACGTTAACCATATACGGTGAAACGGTTAACTAACTGTATTATACTATGCCGGGGCGGGCTTGTAAACGCCGGACGGCAAAATATTCCCGCGCCGGCACAGACGGAAGAGGGAAGGCCGCGACCTCCGTCGCGGCCTTCCGGGTATTATTTCGACTTGTCCTTATTCTTCTTGGACGGAGACGACGGGCATATTTCGGCGGAGAAGTCGGATAACGCCGCGGAACGGCTCTTGTCGGCGCTGCTGTCGCAGCAGCCCGATTTGCTGGACTTGGCCATGCGCTCACCTCCTTGGCGCTATTTTGCCCTCCGTCCATTACGGCGATTAGTGGCAAATTCAGGCTGAATACAAAAAAGGGGCTGTCTGGCAGCCCCTTTTTGCCTACGTCATTATCTTATACCGTGAATCTGCGCAGCGCGGACTGCAGTCCCTGCGCAAGCTGCGCCAGGCCCTGGCTGGAGGCCGCGACCTCCTCCATCGTGGCCGACTGTTCCTCGGTCGACGCCGAGACGGTCTGCGTTTCGGCCGCCGTCGTCTTGCTCACCGTATCGATGGCCTTAATCGATGCCACGATCTGCTGGCTACCGCCGGCCATCTGGCGAATGGCGAGCGACATATCCTTCGACTGGGTGGATGCCTGGTTGACGAGGGTGAAGATGTGTTCGAACGCCTGCCCGGCGCTGTTGACCACCCCGCTGCCGATTTTGACCTCGTGCTTGCCGCTCTCCATCGCAGCGACCGCCTTGTCGGTGTCGGCCTGGATGGCGCTTATCAGTTCGCCGATCTGTTTCGAAGCCTCCTGCGACTGCTCGGCCAGCTTGCGCACCTCCTCGGCCACAACGGCGAACCCGCGACCGGCCTCCCCGGCACGGGCCGACTCGATGGCGGCGTTGAGGGCGAGAAGGTTGGTCTGGCCGGCGATGCTTGAGATGGTGTCCACAATCTGGCCAATCTCCTTGGAGCGGTCGCCCAGCGTCTGGACGATCTGGGCCGAATCGGCGACCGTCTTTTCTATATTGGCGATCTGGCTCACCGCCGTGGCGATCTGCTCGGCGCCATTGCCGGCGGCTTCGGCGGCCTGTGCCGAGGTGCCGGCGACAATCTCGGCGTTGGCCGTCACCTGCTGGATGGTGGCCGACATCTGCTCGACGGCTGCGGAGCTTTCCTCGACGGCCCGCAACTGGGTCGCCGTACCCTGGGCGACATCGGAGATCGACTGGGCTACCTGGGTGGCCGTCACCGCGGCCTGATCGGCGCTGGCGTTAAGCTGCTCGCTCGACGCCGCCAACTGTTCGGCCGACTCGGCCACTTGCCTCATCAGCCCGCGCAGGTTATCGGTCATCGTATTGATGGCGAGCGCCACCTGGCCAGCTTCGTCGCGGGAGTCCACGGCGAGCGCCTTCTTGGCGAGATTGCCGGCGGCGATCTCGCTCACGGCGGCAGCCACCTGCTTGAGTGGCCTTGCAACCATGCGGGCGATTGTCAGGCCGAGGGCAATGACGATCAGCAGCGCCGCCAGCCCGATGGCGGTCAGCGTCATGCTGGCCACCGCCACGCCCCGCGAGCTCTGCTCATGGGCGACGCGGGCCTTCTCGTTGAATTCATCCGAAATATAGCCAAGCTGTTTGTTGATGCCGTCGAGGATAGGGGAGTACTGGTACGTATATATGAGGATGCCCTCGTTCAGTTTGCCATCGCCCGTCAGTTTCAGCACCTGGTCCCGCCCGCTGCGGTAGCTGTTCAGCATTGACGTGAGCAGCTCCAGGTTGCGGCGCTGATCCTCGCTGAGGTTGGTCTTGTCGAGTTCCAGCAGATAGAAGTCGACCTTCTCGCCGCGGGTTTTCATGTCGGCCAGCAGCGCCTTCTTGCGATCGACGTCCCTGGCCAGCAGATATTCGAGCACAATCGCCTGGGCGGTCTTGAGCTCGATCTGCGTCTCGTCGATCAGCTTCACGGCCCGTAGCTCGTTCTTGTTCAGATCCTGCATCACCGCGTCGGTCTTGGCAAGGAAGAAGTAGCCGGTGACGGCGATCGTCGCCACAAAGAAAGCGGCGATAAATACGAGAACGGAAAGTTTGTTGGCGATGCTGAGGTTTTTGAAAAACTGCAAGGAAGATCATCTCCTTCGGCATGGTAAAATACCAGAACCAATAGAAAATAATGTCAATACTTTTAATTTCTTCGACATAATTTGCGCAAATCCTTTACTTTCGACAATGCAGTCTAATCTTGACGTCGGCTACAAAACAAGATAATATAGACACATGAACACTTATTCATATATAGAGGTGAATTGCCGTGCCCGATAACGATACCGATAACGCTGTTTGCGAAGAGCTCTGTTTGCATCCGGAAGTCATCCGCGCCGCCCGGGCCGAGGCGCTGACCGAGACGGACGCCCGCGAGCTTGCCGAGATATTCAAGATCCTCGGCGACCCGACGCGGGTCAAGATGCTGCAGGCCCTGTCCCTGCGCGAACTGTGCGTGTGCGACATCGCGGCCGTCGTCGGCATGGGCCAGTCGGCCGTTTCCCACCAGCTCCGCCTCTTGCGGGGGGCCAGGCTCGTCAAATACCGCCGCGACGGCAGGATGGTCTGGTACTCCCTCGACGACGAACACATCGCCGTCCTGATGGCCCAAGGCATCGAACACATCAAACACAGATAGGATGAGGCAAATGATCGAAAAAGCCTGCGGCTGCGGCGGCTGCGGCGCCGCCGTTGCGCCCGCCGGCGCCGTCCCGGCGGAGGAGGGGATGAGCGTCTACCTCCTCGGCGGCCTGGACTGCGCCGATTGCGCCGCCAAACTCGAAAAAAGGATCGCCGCCCTGGCCGGTGTGCGGCAGGCGACGGTGAATTTTGCGACCGCCAAACTGGCGGTCGCCCACACCCTCAGTGACCAGGCGATAATAAAAGCGGTAGAAAAGGCCGGCTACAGCGCCCGGCGGGCCGACGCCCCGACCGAGCCGGTGCCCGGCTGGCGGCGCGAGCCGCGGACGCTGGCGACGCTCGCGTCCGGGCTGCTGCTGGCAGTGGCCGCCAGCCTCGATCTGCTGGATGCCGCCACCGCCTGGACGGTGCCTGTCTACGCGCTGGCCGCACTTGCCGGAGGCTGGCACGCTGCCCGCAGCGGCCTGTCCGGCCTGAAGTCGCTGACACTCGACATGAACTTCCTCATGACTGTCGCCGTGATCGGCGCGGCGGCCCTCGGCGAGTGGAGCGAGGGGGCCACGGTGGCCTTCCTGTTCTCTCTCGGCAATACGCTCCAGACCTACACGCTCGACAAGACCCGCCTGGCGGTGCGGGCGTTGATGGAGCTGGCCCCGTCCGAGGCGACGGTGCTTGCCGGCGGCGCAGAAGAGCGGCTGGCGGTGACGGCGATCGCTCCCGGCAGCGTTATCGTCGTCAGGCCGGGGGAAAGGGTCGCGCTCGACGGCGTCGTGCGCAGCGGCCATTCGGCCGTCGACGAAGCAGCCCTCACCGGCGAATCGCTGCCGGTGGAAAAGGCGGCCGGCGACACAGTATACGCCGGCACCGTAAACCAGTATGGCGTGCTGGAGGTCGAAGTCGCCAAAGCAGCCGCCGACTCCACCCTCGCCAAAATCATGCATCTGGTCGAGGAGGCCCAGGCCCAGCGCGCGCCCTCCCAGCAGTTCGTCGATAAATTCGCCCGCTACTACACGCCGGCCGTGCTGACAGCCGCCGCCGCCGTCATGGTTCTGCCCTGGCTGGCATTTGGCCAGCCCTTCGCCCCCTGGTTCTACAAGGGACTGGTGCTGCTCGTCATCTCCTGTCCCTGCGCCCTCGTCATCTCCACACCGGTGTCGGTCGTCGCCGCCATCGGCAACGCCTCCAGGCGGGGCGTGCTGATCAAGGGCGGCGCCTACCTGGAGAAGCTGGGCGCCCTCCGTGCGGTGGCCTTCGATAAAACCGGCACACTTACCCACGGCCGGCCCCAGATCACCGACGTCATCCCGTTCGACGGCTTTGCCGCCGACCAGCTGCTCGCCCTGGCCGCGTCGGTCGAGAAATGGTCCGAGCACCCCATGGCCCGGGCAATCGCTGCGGCCGCCGCCGGGCTCGAACTCAAGCCGGCGTCAGCTTTTCGGGCCCTGGTAGGCCAGGGGGCCCAGGCTGAAGTGGAAGGAACTGTCGTCTATGTCGGCAGCGCCCGCCTGTTCACTGGTCTGGGGCATGATCTTGCCCGACACGAGGCAATGCTCTCGGGACTCGAAGCGGCAGGCAAGACAGCGATGCTGGTCGGCGCCGCGGATGCGCTCTATGGCGTAGTCGCTGTCGCCGACACGCTGCGCGGCGACAGCGCCGCCGCCGTCGCCGCGCTGCGCCGGGCCGGCGTCGGTCATGTGGCCATGCTCACCGGCGACAACCGCCGGACGGCCGAAGCCATCGCTGCCCGCCTCAAACTCGACGGCGTCTACAGCGATCTCATGCCCGCCGACAAAGTAAAGGCCGTAAAAGACCTTGCCGGCCGCTACGGCGGCGTGGCGATGGTGGGAGACGGCGTCAACGACGCCCCGGCTCTGGCGGCCGCCGATGTCGGCGTCGCTATGGGGGTTGCCGGCTCGGACGCCGCCCTGGAGACGGCCGACATCGCCCTCATGGCCGACGATCTCGGCAAGCTGGCGTACGTCATCCGGCTCAGCCGCAAAACACTTACGGTCATCAAGGAGAACATCGTCTTCGCCGTCGCCGTCAAAGCGGTCTTCGTCGCCCTGACCTTCGCCGGCTTCGCCAACTTGTGGCTGGCTGTCTTTGCCGACACTGGGGCGTCGCTGCTCGTTACCCTCAACGGCATGCGGCTGATGCGGAAATTAGCCTGAACAAAGCCCCTTCGGGGGCTTTGTTTTGTGTCAGGAAAGCGACCGGGAAAAGATTCTATTTTCAGTTTAATTGCCGCCGACCCGCTATAAACCGCCGTCCGGCTTGCCGCCCCGCTTTACGGGCTGTTCCGGACCGTGGCGGCATGCATTGGGGAATTATGCGTATAATTCGCGGTATTACGACGTATTACGGCATAATGACCATCTTTTCCAGCAGCCGGGAGCGAAGTATAATTAATAATAATTATCAAGGAAGGAATTGGCAGCAATGGAAGACAGCATAATGTCCATGGTCTTACTTCCCGGAGCGGTAGCCGTTTTCGTGGCGATCCTCTCCACCTGGGCCTGGACCCACGACTACGAGGAAATCGCCGGCGAAATGCAGCGGGCCATCAAGGAGGAGGACGGCAAGACGACCGTCGGCATCCTCTGGCGACGCGCCGGCATATATATGCGCTAGGAAAAACAGGCGGCAGCCTGTTTTTTATTTTCGCCGCGGGAGCGGGGCGTCCCGTTCCCCTCGTTGACACTATTTGTCGTCAAAGGTAAAATAAAAGCGCAACTAAATACTCTCGTATAATTTTGGGGATACGGCCCGGAAGTTTCTACAGGCAACCGTAAATTGCCGGCTACGAGTGAAAAAGCCATCGGGGGGCCAGACCCCGGCGGGGATTTTTGCTCATCGGGAAAAGCGAAATCCGGCGCCGGTTTTTCTTTTTATGGGAGGGGGGACACAATGTTTACAATCAGAGAACTCGTTCGGCCGCAGACGTTGGATGAGGCCTACAGGGCGCTCACGGCCCACCCGGACAACACGCTGTTGGGCGGCTGCGCCTTCCTGCGGATGGGCAGCAAGAAAATCGCTACCGCCGTCGACCTGTCGCTGCTCGGCCTCGACTACGTCCGCGAGGCGGACGGCTGCATCGAACTGGGGGCGATGGCGACCTTCCGCGCGCTGGAAACCCACCCTGCCTGCCGGGAAAACTTCCGCGGCATGCTGCCCCGGGCGGTGGGCAACGTCCTCGGCGTCCAGTTCCGCAACCTCGTCACCGTCGGCGCCTCCGTCTACTCGAAATACGGCTTCTCCGACCTCATCGCCGCCCTCCTGGCGCTCGACACGGATGTCGAGCTGCACGGCGGCGGCCGGATGCCGCTCGCGGCTTTTTTGGACAAGCCCTACGCCAGGGATATCCTGACCCGGATATACATACGCAAAGACGGCCGTGCCGCCGCCTACCAGAGCCTGCGTAACTCGGCCAGCGACTTCCCGGTCGTCAACGCCGCCGTAGCCCGCCGCGGCGACCGCTGGACGGTCGCGGTCGGGGCCAGGCCGGCCAGGGCTCAGCTCGCTCCCGCGGCCGCCGCCGCCCTCGCTGCCGGGGCCAGTGCCGACGAGGCCGGCGAACTAGCCGCCGGCGAACTCGCCTTCGGCGGCAACCTCAAGGCGTCGGCCGAATACCGCCGGGCGATGGCCGCCGTCCTCGTAAAACGCGCCGTGCTGGAGGTACTTACATGAAAATAGAAGTAACCATCAACGGCCAAAAAACCGTCCTTGAGGTGGCGGCCGACGAACTGCTCGCCGACACCCTGCGGGCCGCCGGCTTCGCCAGCATCCGCCGCGGCTGCGACACCACCAACTGTGGCCTCTGCACCGTGTGGATCGACGGCAAGCCGACCCTATCCTGCGCCACCCTGTCGGCGCGCATGGACGGCCACGACATCACCACCATCGAAGGCGTCGCCGGCGAAGCGGAGGCGTTCGCCCGCCTGCTCGTCGCCGAGGGCGGCGAGCAATGCGGCTTCTGCAGCCCCGGCTTCATCATGACCGTACTGGCGATGAAACGCGAGCTCGCCGACCCCACCGACGAGGCGATAACCCATTACCTCACCGGCAACCTCTGCCGCTGCACCGGCTATATGGGCCAACTGCGGGCGGTCAAAAAGTTCCTGGAGGTGCGTTCATGAAGCTCGTCGGCAAAGGCGTCCCCAAGATCGACGGGCTGGCCATCGCCACCGGCAAGCCCCTCTACACCGAAGACCTTGCCCCCGCCAACGCCCTGGTGGTCAAAATTCTCCACAGCCCTCACGCCTCCGCCCGCATAAAGGCCATCGACACCGCCGTCGCCGAAGGCGTCGAGGGTGTGGCATGCGTCCTCACCCACAAAGACGTACCCAAGGTGAGGTTCACCCTCGCCGGCCAGACCTACCCCGAGCCGTCCCCCTACGACCGGCTCATCCTCGAGGATCTCGTCCGCTACGTCGGCGACGAAGTCGCCATCGTCGCCGCCGTCGACGAGCGCACGGCCCAAAGGGCGCTGGAGCTCATCAAGGTCGACTACGAAGTGCTGACGCCGGTGCTCGACTTCGAGCAGGCCATCGGCCATCCCTCGGTCGTCCACCCCGAAACCGACCTCCACTGCAACTTCGATATCGGCCACGACCGGCTGCGCAACATCGCCGCCACCCACAAAGTCGAGGTAGGCGACATCGCCGCCGAACTGGCCGCCAGCGACGTTGTCGTCGAGGAAACCTACTACACCCAGGCCCAGGCCCAGGCGATGATGGAAACCTACCGGGCCTTCAGCTATCTCGACCACGCCGGCCGCCTTGTGGTCGTCAGCTCGACCCAGATACCCTTCCACGTGCGGCGGCACCTCGCCCGCGCCCTTGAGCTGCCCGCCAGCCGCATAAGGGTGATAAAGCCCCGCATCGGCGGCGGCTTCGGCGGCAAACAGACCGCGGTTGTCGAGATATTCGCGGCCATCGTCACCCTTCGCACCGGCCGGCCGGCCAAGATCGTCTATGAGCGCAAGGAAACCTTCACCGCCACAAACAGCCGCCACGCCATGCGCCTCAAGGTGCGCCTGGGCGCGGACCGCGGCGGCCTCATCCGCGCCATCGACGTACAGTGCCTGTCCGACACCGGCGCCTACGGCGAGCACGCCCCCACCGTCTTCTCCGTCGCCGGCGAAAAGAGCCTGCCGCTCTACAACAAGGCACGCGCCGTCCGCTACGCCGGCCACGCCGTCTATACCAACAAGCTCCCGGCCGGGGCGATGCGCGGCTACGGCGCCACCCAGGGTTGCTTCGCCGTCGAATCGGCGGTCAACAAACTCGCCGACGCCCTCGGCATCGACCCGTGCGAGCTCAGGCGCAAAAACATCATCAGAGCCGGCGAGATCGACATCTACCACAACCGCATCCTCGGCAGCTCGTCGCTTGACAGGTGCATCGAACGCGGCCGCGAGCTCATCGGCTGGCTGGACAAGTACCCCCGCCGCGACCTCGGCGGCAAGGTGCGCGCCGTCGGCATGGCGGTCACCATGCAGGGCTCGGGCATCGCCGGCATCGACACCGCCTCGGCCGAGGTGCGCCTTAATGACGACGGCAACTACACCCTCCTCCTCGGCTCGACCGACATGGGTACAGGCAGCGACACCATCCTCGCCCAGATGGCGGCCGAAGTGCTTGAAACGTCTATGGACACCATCATCGTCCACGCCGCCGACACCGACGTATCGCCGTTCGACACCGGCTCCTACGCCTCCAGCACCGCCTATGTCACCGGCATGGCCGTCGTCAAGGCCGCCGGTGAGCTAAGGGAAAAGATAATCGTCGCCGCCGCCGCCCTTATGAACGCCGCACCGGCAGAGGTGACCTTCGACGGCTCCATTCTCACCGGTCCCGCCGGCGCCACCATCACCCTAGCCGAGCTCGCCCAGCGCTCGGTCGTCGGCCCCGACCGTCGGCAGCTGTCCGGCTACGCCAGCCACGGCAGCCCGGTATCGCCGCCACCCTTCGTAGCCGGCTTCGCCGAAGTCGAGATCGACAAAGAAACCGGCAAAGTCGAGCTGCTCGACTACATCGCGGTCATCGACTGCGGCACCGTCGTCAATCCCAACCTCGCGCGGATCCAGGCCGAGGGAGGCCTGGTGCAGGGTATCGGCCTCGCCCTCTACGAAGACGTCAAGTACGACGAGCGCGGCGCCCTGCAGACCAATTCCTTCATGACCTACAAAATACCGAGCCGCAAGGATATCGGCACCGTCCGGGTATTCTTCGAGGAAAGCTACGAACCAACCGGGCCGTTCGGCGCCAAATCCATCGGCGAGGTCGTCAACAACACGCCGGCGCCGGCCATCGTCCACGCTGTCCGCAACGCCATCGGGGCATGGCTGACCCGCCTGCCGCTGACCCCGGAAAAAGTATACGCCGCCATGGTGAAATGAGCCGAAGGAGAGAAACAGCACATGCAAACCGAAAAAGTCCATCCCGTCGATGAGATCCTCCCCAAGGGCAAGCTGTTCGCCTACGGCCTCCAGCACGTCATGGCCATGTACGCCGGCTGCGTCGCCGTACCCCTCATCATCGCCAACGCCCTGGGGCTTTCCAAGGATCAGCTCATCTACCTCATCAACGCCGACCTCTTCACCGTCGGTATCGCCACCATTATCCAGTCCTTCGGCTTCCTCAACATGGGGGTCAAGCTGCCGGTAGTGCAGGGCGTCTCCTTCGCGGCCGTCATGCCGATGATCCTTGTCGGCAAAATGCACGGCATCCAGGGCATCTTCGGCTCGATCATCGTCGCCGGCCTTATGACCTATCTCATCAGCCCCTACTTCAGCCGCCTCATCCGCTACTTCCCGCCCGTCGTCACCGGCACCATCATCACCATCATCGGCGTCTCGCTCCTGCCCGTGGCCGTCCGCTGGGCGGGCGGCGGCGTGCCGGGCGCTCCGGGGTTCGCCAGCGTCCAAAACATCGCCATGGCCTTCGCCGTCCTCGCGCTGACGATCGGCTACTACCGCTTCCTCAAAGGCTTCTGGAGCAGCATCGCCGTCCTGCTCGGCCTCGTGTCCGGCACCCTCATCGCCTTCCTCTTGGGCCTGACCGACTTCGCCAAGGTAGGCACCGCCGCCTGGTTCGGCATCACCACCCCCTTTGCCTTCGGCATGCCGACCTTCGACCTCATGGCCATCCTCACCATCTTCCTCGCCATGCTCGTCATAATGACCGAAACCACCGGCGACATGATCGCCGTCGGCGAGATGGTCGGCCGGCCGGTCAAGCAACAAGACGTCGTGCGCGGTCTCAGGGCCGACGGCTTCGCCACCATGCTCGGCGGTGTCATGAACACCTTCCCTTACTCGGCCTTCGCCCAGAACGTCGGCCTCGTCGGCCTCACAGGCGTCAGAAGCCGCTTCGTCATCGTCGCCGCCGGCGTCATTCTCATGGTTCTCGGCCTCTTCCCCAAAGCCGCCGCCGTCGTCGCCGCCATCCCCACCCCGGTACTCGGCGGGGCGGGCATCGCCATGTTCGGCATGGTCGCCGCCAGCGGCATCCGCGTCCTCGGCAACGTCTCCTTCGAAGGCAACCACAACGCCATGATCGTCGCCGTCAGCCTCGGCGTCGGCCTCATCCCCCTGGCTGTCCCCACCTTCTACCACAGCTTCCCCGCCTGGGCGCAGCTCTTCCTCCACAGCGGCATCACCACCGGCAGCATCATCGCCGTCGGCCTCAACTACTGCTTCAACGAGCTCGGCCGCAAAACCGCCGCCCCGGCCGAAAGCACCCTCAGCGAGTAAAAAAACGGCCCGGCTCGACCGGGTCACTTTTTTTGCCTCTTTTTCTCAGCGCCGTCCAAAAAATGCCGGGCATTGCGGCCCCTTTTTTACAGACACTATGAATAACAACCGTTAAAGGGGGCTTTCGTTGTGAAGCATAACGCCGGTAGACACAAAGGTTACCGTCACAGAAGCCTGAAGAATAGATACCGGCGCATCGCCGCCGCCGTCGCCGGAGCCTTCGTCCTGTCCGCGGCCGGCCTGCCGGGTGTTCCGCCCGCCGTCGCCCACGCCGCGCCCCCCGATCCCAAGCCTGCGGCCGCCACCCCCGGCACCGAGCTCAAGGCTTCCGAGCACGCCCAGAAAATTCGCGGCGAAGCGCCGGAAAACTTCAAAAAAGAAATCAAGATGGTCGCCACCGCTTACGCCCCCGGCGCGCACGACAACGCCCAATGGGGCAACAAGACCCACCTCGGCACCCAGGTCCGTCCCGGCGTAATCGCCGTCGACCCCAAAGTCATCCCGCTCGGCTCCCAGGTCTTCATCCAATACCCCGACGGCCACGGCGAATACGCAGTCGCCGAAGACACCGGCGGCGCCATCAAGGGCAACCGCATCGACATCGCCAAATGGTCGGTGCCGGAGGCTGAGAAATTCGGCATGAAGACAGTAAAAGTCTTCGTTGTCAGCACCCCGAAAGACAAAGGCATCTAAAACGGACAGCATAGGAAAAGCAGGCGCGCGCCTGCTTTTTCTTCTCCCGGAGCCTCAAAAGGGCGGGAGGGTCGGACAGCTTCCGCGGAGAATAGTAATGGCAAGAAAATAACGCCGGCGGAGGACAACAATGGCGACACTGACCAAACTGGAAAACCTCGCGGCCTGGTTGGCCGCAAAAGCGTCGACTGTTGCCGGCGGCGCGGTAATCGCCGTCCTCGCCATCATCGTCGCCGACCATTACCTGGGCTTTGCCCAGGGCCTGCCGCCCCGCTGGCTGCGTGGGCTCGGCAAAGGACTCGGCGAGACGGCAGGCTCCCTCACCCTCATCGCCGTCGCCTACTACCTCGGGCGCGAAGCCGCCGCCGCCGCCCTCAAACGCGGCGCTGTCCCGCAGGCAGCCGTTCCGACGCTCCGCTCTGCCCTCCGCTTGCTCCGGCTCACCCATCCTCTTGCCGGGGCGGCCATCGTCGCCGCCGCCGCCCTCCACGGCTATCTGCTGTGGGACGGTCGGTTGCCAACGGACGAAATCTCCGGCCTCGCGGCGCTGCTCCTGCTCGTTATCCTCTTCGCCACCGGCCTGTCGCTTGCCGGCAGCCGGGGCGCCGGCTTCAGGAAAGGTCACCGCCTCGCAGGGGTGGCCTTTCTCCTCCTCTTAGCCCTCCACAAGCTGATCGCCGACTGAGCTACTCCCCGCCGGCGCCGCTCTTCAACTCGGCCTGGCCGTTCCCCAGCAGCTCCTCCAGGTGGCTCACCGGCATCTGACCGTAGCGGCCCTGCTCGTCGATATACTTCACCACCCGGCTGTTGACCGCGTGGATGGTCCACATCAGCCGCGCGCCTCCCGCCGTGACGATGATCCTGTCGCCGCTCGCATACTCCATGCCCAACACCTCGTGCAAATTAGTCGCTACCGTCCCATTTATACGTCCGGCCGCCAAATCCTCCACCGGCAGCGAAAAAGCTCCGTTTTCTGAGAGGCTTGGCTTTTCCAGCGCCGGCCCGTATCGGCCGGAGCAGGATTTGACGAGCCTGGGAGCGAAGGAGCAGAGTAACTAACGCTGCCGCGCGGAGGTACCGACGATGAGCGCCAAAAACATCCTTGACGCAGCCTCGCTTGCAAAATGGTCGATAGATATTTTCGATTCTCTGAACGAAGGCCTGCTGATCGCCGACAAAGACGGAATAGTCCAGTACGTCAACAAACAATACCTGCGCATCATCGGCAAAAAAGCCGAGGAAATCCTTTTCCGCAAGCTCGTCGAAGTGAGGCCCGGAGCCATACTGCCGACGGTCATCAAGACTGGGCAGGGCATGAACGGCGTCTACCGCACCGACGGTAAAGTCGAATACGTTGTCGATATGTCGCCGATCATCGTGGCCGGAGAAATAATCGGCGGGGTTTCGATTATCAGGGATATCACCGAGGTACAGAAACTGTCGGAAGAACTCAACAGGGCGCAAAACAGGCTAAGAGACCTGCAGGGAACGGTAAAGGAAATCCTCAGCGCCATATATACCTTTGACGACCTGATATACGGCAATCCCGAATTTCGCGCCTGCGTAGCGCTGGCCGAACGCGCCGCGGTGTCGGACGCCAGCATCCTTCTGCAGGGCGAAAGCGGCACCGGCAAAGAACTCATAGCTCAGGGGATTCACAACGCAAGCGCCAGGAAGCATCGGCCTTTCGTCGCCATAAACTGTGCCGCTGTTCCGGTCAATTTGCTCGAGAGCGAGCTTTTCGGTTACACGGAAGGGGCGTTTACCGGCACCAAGAAGGGCGGGAAACCCGGCCTCCTGCATCTTGCCGACGGCGGAACACTGTTTTTGGATGAAATAGGCGACATGGGCAACGACCTGCAGGCCAAACTGCTGCGGGTCCTCCAGGAGAAAAGGATAAGGCGGGTCGGGGATCTGGGGGAGAAAGCGATAGATATACGCGTCATTTGCGCGACTCATCAGGACCTGGAACTCATGGTGGAAAAGAAGAACTTCCGCGAAGACCTATATTATCGGATAAACGTATTCCAGATAATCCTGCCGCCCCTGAGAAAGCGCAGGGAGGACATCCCTCTCCTGGCGCGTCACTTCGCGGACAGCCGCGCATCGGCGAAAAAGAAGCACTTCAAAATCAGTGCCGAGGTGGAAAAAATCTTCCTGGCGTACGACTGGCCCGGAAATATCCGCGAATTGAAAAACGCGATCGAATTCGCCTGCAATGTCATCACCGGCGACGAAATACTGCCCGAACACTTGCCACGCCGAATTCTGGCGCAGGCGGGCCTGGACCGGATTAACGCCGGCGGTACTTTGGCCCAGCGCGTCAAAGAGTTCGAACGGCAAAACATCCTGCAACTGCTTGAGGCGCACGGCGAGAACACCGACGGGAAGAAAAAAGTCGCCGCCATTCTGGGCATTTCGATCGCCAGCCTGTACCGCCGACTGCATAATTATCATAAATGAGAATTATGCAGCAACTGCCTTATCAATAATGATAAGAGCCGCTGCCAGGCAATCCGGGGAGGATTGCCTGGCAGCGGCTCTCTTTTATTTATCAAATCTGATAAATAAAGCCCGCTAAGCCGCCCAAATTGGCTGGCATGGAATTTGCATCTATAAATGGCTATGACGAGCAAAGGAGGATCAATCGATGCTATCTTTATGGGGCTTTTGTATCATCGCGGCGTTATTGATTTTAATCATGACAAAGAGGGCCTCGGTCATAGTCGCGCTTGTCGCGGTGCCGGCCGTGTTCGGCGCGCTGGCGGGCTTCGGGCCTAAACTGGGGGCGTTCGCTTTTGACGGGATCAAAAGCGTAGCGCCGGTAGGCGTAATGCTGACGTTCGCAATTCTCTATTTCGGGGTAATGAACGATACAGGCATGTTCGACCCTGCTATCAAAAGAATCGTCAGGTACGGCGGCGGCGACCCGGTCAAAGTCGCCGTGGGCACCGCGGTTATAGCCATGCTGGCGCACCTTGACGGCTCGGGCGCTTCCACCTTCCTGATCGCCGTGCCGGCTTTGCTGCCGATTTACGACAAACTGGGCATGGACAGAAAAGTGCTGGCATGCATCGTCGCACTGGGAGCGGGGACAATGAACATGCTGCCGTGGGGCGGCCCGACACTGCGTGCGGCGACTTCCCTGCACCTTAATATGACGGAATTGTTCAACCCCGTCATCCCCGCCCAGTTGGCCGGCCTGGCCGCCGTAATATTCTTTTCCTACCTGCTGGGGCGCAGGGAGCGGTCGCGTCTGGGAGTTATCAAGCTTGACAGCGAAAGCGGCGCTCCCGCCGAAGAGGAAAAAGTGGACCCGCTCAAACGTCCTAAGCTCGTCTGGTTCAACATCATCCTTACTATCGCAGCCATCGTCGCCCTGGTCGAAGGCAAACTGATACCGCTGCCCGTCGTATTCATGGTGGCGCTGGTAATCGCCCTGGTGGTCAACTACCCGGATGTCAAAATGCAGCAGGAGCGTATCGTCGCCCAAGGAAAATCGGCCGTATTCATGATCGCCATCATCTTTGCGGCCGGCATCTTCACCGGCATCCTTACGAAATCGGGCATGATCAAGGCGATGGCCGGCACGCTTGTGGCAATAGTGCCCAAAACGCTCGGCGGTCATCTGCCCGTCCTGACCGCCGTCACCTCCATGCCGGCGAGCCTCCTCTTCGACCCGGATTCCTATTACTTCGGGATTCTGCCTGTTCTGGCCACGGCTGCCGAGGCGATGGGCGTCGCGAAAATAGAAGTCGCCCGCGCGGCCATCCTCGGACAGATGACCACCGGTTTCCCGATAAGTCCGCTGACGGCTTCGACTTTCCTGCTGGTCGGCCTCGCCGGCGTCGACCTTGGCGACCATCAGAAATTCACCATCCCCTTCGCGTTCGGGGTAACGATCGTGATGACGATTGTTGCGGTTCTGACCGGGGCTTTCGGCTTGTAACGCCTGTTTGCGGCGAATATGCGGGTTCATCCCGGGTCGACCCAGGGTATGTATGCTATCAAAAACATTTGAGGTGATCCTATGAAAAAGATTCGGCTTGGCGCAGGAGCAGGCTACTCCGGCGACAGGATTGAACCTGCCGTTGAACTGGCGGAAAAAGGGGATATCCAGTATCTGTGCTTCGAATGTCTGGCGGAGAGAACGATTGCCATTGCTCAGCAGGCGAAAATGAAAGACCCGGCGGCAGGGTATGACGCTCTGCTGGCCGCGCGGATGGAAGCCGTCCTGCCGGTTTGCCGCCAAAAGGGCATAAAAATAATCACCAACATGGGAGCCGCCAACCCGGAGGCAGGTGCGCAGAAAATCAAGGAAGTTGCGCAAAAGCTCGGCATCAGGGGCCTGAAAATCGCCGCCGTAAGCGGTGACGATGTTCTTGAAACCATCCGTGCGCAAGAATACAAGATAGAAGAGACGGGCGAACAGCTTTCCACCATCAAGGATAAACTGGTCTCGGCCAACGCGTATCTTGGCGCCGAGCCGATCATCGAGGCCCTTAAGGGCGGAGCGGACATCGTAATCACCGGCCGTGTGGCCGACCCAGCCTTGTTCCTGGCGCCTCTGGCGTACGAATTCGGCTGGTCGCCGGATGACTGGGACTTACTGGGCAAAGCCACTGTAATTGGCCACCTGATGGAGTGCGCCGGTCAGATCACCGGGGGATATTTCGCCGACCCTGGCTACAAAGACGTCCCAGGTATCGGCCATCTTGGCTTCCCAATCGCCGAAGTAAATGCAGACGGCACCGCGGTTATCACAAAAGTAGCCGAGGCCGGCGGCATGGTCACCCTGGCAACCTGCAAAGAGCAACTGCTGTACGAAATACACAATCCGGCCGCCTACTTCACGCCCGACGTAGTGGCCGATTTCACCGACGTGCAAATGACGGAAATCGCAAAAGATCATGTAAAAATAGCCGGGGGCAAAGGGATTCCGAAGACCGACTTCTTGAAAGTCTCCATCGGCTATGTCGACAGCTATATCGGCGAGGGGCAGATAAGTTACGCCGGCCCGGGCGCCGCCGCCCGCGGCCAGCTGGCGCTCGACATCGTGAAAGAACGGCTTGGTCTCATGGGAGTAAAGGTTTCGGAAATCCGGTTCGATCTTATCGGCGTCAACTCCCTCCATGCCGCCAGCCTGTCGGCCGGACACGAACCGTACGAAGTTCGCGCGCGGGTCGCCGGCCGGACGCAAAACATGAAAGAAGCCGTTCGCATCGGCAATGAAGTCGAAACCCTGTACACCAACGGTCCGGCCGGGGGTGCCGGAGCATGGAAAACGGCGAGAGAAGTAGTGGCGATGGTTTCGATCCTTATACCCAGGTCGCTGGTCAAATACTCTGTCAAGTACGAGGTGGTATGAGATGAAACTTCGCGAAATCGCCCACTCCAGAACAGGGGACAAAGGAAACACATCGAACATCTCGGTAATCGCCTATGATCCCGCCAATTACCCGTTGCTTGAGAAGCATATCACCGCCGAACGGGTAAAAGCGTTTTTCGCCGATATCGTGCAGGGTGAGGTCGTCCGCTATGAGCTTCCCAACATCGGGGCTCTGAATTTCGTGATGTTTCAGGCGCTCGGCGGCGGAGTAACCCGCACACTCGCCTTGGATATCCATGGCAAGTCGCTGAGCTCAGCCCTCATGAACATGGAAGTCGCTGAATAAATTAGCAATCTTTCGGCCGGAAAGAATCCCGCAGAGGCGGAATTCTTTCCGGCTTTTTTTCAGCAGGCGTTTTTGCTTCTGCGTCCGGCGCTGCCGGGACTGTTGCCGAAATAAACATAACAAAAAGCCTCGCATCTCTGCGAGGCCTTGAACTTGTGGTGACCCACGTAGGAATCGAACCTACAACCTACTGATTAAGAGTCAGTTGCTCTGCCAGTTGAGCTAGTGAGTCATGATGGCTGGGGAGGAAGGATTTGAACCCTCGAATGTCGGAGTCAGAGTCCGATGCCTTAACCAGCTTGGCGACTCCCCAACAGTTATATAGTGTATATTGTCGTGCAGAGAATATTCTAAACGAGCGGAGCCGATTTGTCAACTACCGCGAGCGGGAGACAACGCCAGCGGGCGGTACGATGGAGGACCATGCCCGCTATCCCGGTGGATAGCGGGCTAATTCGGCCCAAAACGGGGCGGCGCTTTTAATTCCGGTCCGGCGGGCTGGTCAGCCCAGCAGCCACAGCATGAGAATCACGCACGCGAGGATGAGAATGGCGGGGTAGAACAGCCAGAGGAACAGCAGCAGGATGATCGGGACCGCATACAGCCATATGCTCCCGCCCGGCAGCCATGACTCAATATCCGGCAGCCTGGCGGCCCCGGTTCCCGCGCAGCCATCCCCGTCAGCCTCCGCGGGCGCGTCGCCGGTCGCCTCCGGACCGGGGCCGGCCGTATCCATGCCCATTTCGACAACAGAGGCTTCTTCCAATTATCTTCCCCCTTTCCATAATATTGCCGCCTGCTTTATGTTATTCGCCGCCTGCCGATAACGCCACCGGTTGCGAGCCTGTCGGCAAGTCCCCGTTAGGAGGGGTGTTTTCCCGCCGTGGCAGGATTTGCCGCTCCGGCATGGAATGTTGGAAGAGGACAAACGCAATAATAAGGGAGCGACCGACAAGCAGGAGGACAAGGCGATGAGAATATGCCCGAGCTGCGGCGCCGAACTGCCGGACGGCGCCAATTTCTGCGCCAATTGCGGCGCCCCCCAGGCAGCCCCGCAGGAGACGGCCCCGGCGCCGGTCGGGGAGCGCTGGGAGACGTGCGAAATCGTTGCGGCGGCGGCGGGGGAGAAGTGGAGCCCCCTCTTTCCCAGCGACTATATCCAGTTCAAGGCTCAGACCGGGGGGCCTGAGGGCGGGGACACCGTCCGCGAATCGGCCCAGGTAAAGGCCGGTTTGAGCGACTACTACCAGGCGAACAAGCAAAACAAGCGCCACGTCAAAGCGGTGGAGGAACTGACGGCCGCGCTTACCGCCGCCGGCTGGGAACGGTCCGGCAAGGGTCAGGCGTGGTTCAGCCTGCGGTTCCGCCGTCGCCTGGGCTGAGTATGGGCACAACGACAATCGTCGCCGTCGGCGATTCACTGACCTATGGCTACCCATACCCGCCCGAATACTCTTGGGTGAGGATCGCCGGCGAACGCCTCGGGGTACGGATAGTCAACAAAGGGATATGCGGCGAGACGACCGGGGATATGCGCCGGCGGTTCGCCGTCGACGTCGCCGCCCTCGGACCGGACTGCGCAATCGTCAGCGGCGGTTCCAACGACGCCTTTCTGGGCCTGGCGGCGGCCGAAGTTGCCGATAACATCGCCGCCATGGCGGCCGCGGCCCGAACGGCCGGCATCAAACCGATCATCGGCCTGCCGCCGCCGGTGGACTACCGGGAAGAAACCCTGCTGGCCGAATACCGTCGCTTCCTGAGAATCTTTGCGGCCGAAAACGCCCTGCCGGTGCTCGACTTCCACGCCGCCCTTGTCGATGCGGTTTCCGGCGGTCTGCGGAACGGCCTGCACACCGACGGCGTCCACCCCAACGAGGACGGTTACGCGCTCATGGCCGCCGCCGCCGTCGTCGCCCTCAAAAAAATCCTGTCACCCTGACGCCAAAACCCGGGCTTGCCCGGGTTCAGTTATTTATAATCGTTATTTTGTAGAAAGTTAGTTCATGCCAGCAGGGAATTTACAAAAATTGGCGAATAGAGGATGTGCGAATTGTAAAATTATGGAGAAAGTGTAGTGTTGGCTGTATGAAAGTTCAGATCCCGTACTGTGAGGACCGCCCCAGTACGCAGGCGGCTGCTCTGCGGGAGAGCGAGGAACGGTTCCGGCTGGTGTTCGAAAACGCCCCCATCGGCATGGTCATCGCCGACCTGAAAGGCCGTTTCATGAGGGTCAATCAGGCAATGGCCGACATCCTGGGCTATTCGGTCGACCAACTGGCGGCGATGGATTTCGCCAGCATCACCCACCCCGAAGATCTCACCAAAGACATGTTCATGGTGGGCGAACTGCTGCACGGCAAAAAACCGCGCTTTGTCATGGAAAAGCGTTACCAGCGCAGGGACGGCGAAATAATCAACGTCACCATCCACGTTTCCCTCGTCCGCGACGCCAGGCGGCGGCCGCGGTACTTCATCGCCCAGATCGTCGACATAACAGAACGCAAACGGTACGAGCAGACGATAAAGCACCTTGCCTACCACGACCCCCTCACCGGCCTGCCCAACAGAGTTATGCTGCGGGACAAGCTCGCCGTCGCCCTCGCCCAGGCACGGGTCAACAAAGACATGCTGGCTGTGATCTTCCTCGACCTCGACCGCTTCAAAATCATCAACGACACCCTCGGCCACTACATCGGCGACCAGGCCCTGCGGCTCATCGCCGAACGGCTGGTGGGCGCGGTGCGCGGCAGCGACATCGTCGCCCGGCTCGGCGGCGACGAATTCACCGTTCTCCTGCCCGGCATCGGCGACGAGCGCGACGTTTTCACCGTTCTGCGCAAACTGATGGAAGCCGTCCAGCAGCCGATGCGGCTCGAAGACCGCGAATTCTCCGTCAGCGCCAGCGTCGGCCTCGCCCTCTTCCCCCGCGACGGACAAGACAGCGAGGAACTGCTGCAGGTGGCGGATAAGGCGATGTATGGGTCCAAAAAACGCAAGGGAATTGAATCCTGATACAATGGGGGCCGTTGATAGCACCCCATTTGCGTTGCACCCGCAAGGGGTAGGCCGCAGTTCTAGGCACTAAAGCACCAAGAACTTGCGCTCTTGGCGTTGCGGGCGCTTGCTAGCGTACGTTCGAGCGCTGCGCGTTGAAAGAACGGCTCTAACAGCCGCAAATAAAAAAAGGGCGCTCATACGAGCGCCCTTTTTGGGCCTTTTACCGTCCTGCCCGGGACAATCTATGGCAGCCTTCCTTACAATGGGTAACCGGACGGAGCAACATCCAGACCATCGACGCAACCCCCTTTTCGTTAACCTATTATATACTATTTTAGAAACCGCTCAGGAATTCCTCCCGGATGGAAGGCAGAATGTTGCGAATTTTATCCGGAGCCTTGCCAGCGCGCGCCTGCCTACCTGCGCCCGGCTACTGTTTGACAAGAATCAGCAGCATCTTGAAATTCTCCGTGGCCTCCAGCCCGTGGGGGATATCGGCTGGCATCACCACCGTCTGTCCGGCGACGGCGGCGAGCTTCTCCCCGCCGATCGTGATCTCTGCCTGGCCGTCGATGATATAAACCATCGCGTCCCCTGGCGCCGAGTGAGTGCTTACCCCTTCATCCTTTGCAAATGCAAACAGCGTCATGCTCAGCGCCTCGTTCTGGACCAGCGTCAGGCTCACCACCCGTCCCGGCTGGTAATCCACCAGTCCCGCGAGATCGAGCGCCTTGCCGAAATCGATATTCTTGATAAACTTTCTGCTCATGATTATGGCCTCCTGGTAAAATATTCTCCTGCCATAATTATAATACCGTCTGCGCCGCCCGCGCTGTGACGAAGATCACAAGCCCCCCGACGCCTGCCGAGGCGGAGGGGGGCTAAATGCCGCCTAGTGCGGTCTGTCCTCCACCGACATAATCCCCTCGGTCCGCATCTCCAGGTCGTCAAGATCGATCTTCTCCTGCTGCTCCCACAGCATCCGGTGAACGAGATAATTCACCGTCCGCATATTGCCGCTTCTGAGCGACGGCGCCGCGCTATTCACGGTATAATTCAGCCCCGCCTCCTTGCCCATCGCCTGCGAATCGCTATGGTGGTTGGGATCTTGTTCCTCAAACATATTTCGGCCTCCTTCGCCTGCTTTTGGCTAGTGTAACCTGCGCCTGCACCGCTCATATCAGGAAAATAGTGGCATAAACGGAAGAGTGACTAATCAGTCAGTCGGTGCTATAATAGACATAACATGTGTCCATAATGGTACATGGGAAAGGATGAGCTTTAGATGAAGAAAAGCATGTTGAAACTTACGGCGGTATTCACCCTGCTGATGGTGGTGCTGCTCGCGGCCGGTTGCGGCGGCGGCGGGGGCGGAGCCCAGCGCATTACAGGCTTATCCGCCGACGGGGTTGTCAAAACCTTCTTCGAGGCCGCCAAAGGCGACCGCCTGAACGACGCCGCGCTCTATGTATCCCCGAGCACAGCCAACGACCCGCGGGTAGTCATCAAGTACCTCACCGGCAAATCCGGGCTGGCGGACCTCAAAAACGCCAACCTCCTGTCGCTGCGCAAAGCGGCCGAACAAGGCGATTACGCCGTCGTCGTAGCAACCCTGCAGACCGAGCAAAACTCCCTCAACATGGTCGTCCGACCGGTCGGCCTGGAAAAAATCAACGGCGAGTGGTACATCGTCGACCTCGACAAGATCTATCAGGACGCCAAATACAAGCTCCTGCAGCAACTGATCAGTAAGATATAACCATCAGACCCGTTCTAAAAGGGACACCCGCCAAAAGCTGCGGGTGTCCCTTTGCTGTCTTAATAATGTACAAGGGTTGGCTTCAGTCGGTGAAGCCCTTTTCCCGCATGGCCTCCGCGCGGACAAACTTGGCCATGCCGGTCAGCATTTTCACATAGCCCATCGACCGGTAAAAATTCTCCACTCCCGGCATGGCGAAAAAGATCATATCCATGCCTGGAACCCCTTCCTGGATTGTCGTCACGATCAGCTTGCCGATCCCTTTGCCCCGGTATTCGGGGCGCACGGCGACATCGTAAAGCGCCGCCTCGTAAGCTCCGTCCGAAATCGCCCGCCCGATGCCGATCATCTGATCGCCTTCGAACACGAACACCACCCGGTAGCTGTTCTCGAACGCCAGCCGTACCTGCTCCAGCGGACGCGAAGCCATCCTGGAGACGGTCATTATCTCATATACGACATCCCAATCGATCCCCTGGCAGTTTTCCTGAATCCGATACGCCATACAACACGCTCCTGACATAATTTTCTTTTCCAAATTATTGTACCACGCCGTTTTCAGAATACCAATAGGCGGACCGACCGTCTTTTCCTTGTCGCCGGCGTAAGGCCTGGCGCATATAATACTACATAACGAGAAGGGAGGTAGGAATATGACCGACAGCGAAGCGCTCCGCCGCCCCCCCGGCGAAGACCGTGAAGACCGTCATATGGTTCATGTCCATGTTTTCAATACATTGACGCTGGTTGCCAACGACCATCAGCACATCGTCCAGGGCGTCACCGGGCCGGCCAGATGCGCAGGTACATCCCACATCCACCGCATGCGGGTCAGAACCTCGTTCTACGACGGCCACTGGCACTGGTTCGACGTCATGACCGGACCGGCCGTCGAAACGATGGACGGCGGACATGTGCACCCCTACGAAGGCGAGACGAGCTACGACGACGGCCACAGCCACGATGTCGCCGACACTACCGCTCAGGCTCCCAGCCTGCTGGAGGAAGAAGAAGATCTCGACGAGATGCCGGTAGTAGCGGCAAACACCAACAAGAAAAACAAGGGCAACAAACGCTGACCCAAACGCCAGGCGGCCGGGGTGGCAAAATAAGCAGCCGCCGCATATCATAACCCGTAACCACGGGGCAAAGACGCCTACCGGGCCGCTCGTCGGCGCTGGTAGGCGCCGTTCGTTTCCCCGGCTGATAAGGAGAGGGTAAAGATGTGCGGTATCACCGGATGGGTCGACTGGGACAGGGATCTCACCCGCGAAGGGGCCGTCATGGCCGCCATGACCGCAACCCTGGCCCGGCGCGGACCGGACGCTCAGGGCTTCTACGCGTCGCGGCACGCCGCCCTGGGGCACCGGCGGCTCAGCGTCGTCGACCCGGCGGGCGGCAAGCAGCCCATGCTCCGCCGCCGCGGCGGGCAAGAATACGTCATAACCTACAACGGCGAGCTATACAACACCGCCGACCTGCGCTGGGACCTCATGGCCCGCGGCCATGCCTTCACCACCACCTCCGACACCGAAGTGCTCCTCAAAGCCTACATCGAATGGGGGGCCGGCTGCGCCTCCAGGCTCAACGGCATCTTCGCCTTCGGCATCTGGGACGTCGCCCGCCAGCGCCTCTTTCTCGCCCGCGACCGCCTGGGCGTAAAGCCGCTCTTCTACGCCCGCAGCGGCAACGGCCTGCTGTTCGCCTCCGAGCTCAAAGCCCTGCTCGCCCACCCTGACATCGCGCCGGAAATCGACCGCGAGGGCCTGGCGGAAATCCTCATGCTCGGCCCGGCGCGTACCCCCGGACACGGCATCTTCCGCGGCATCGCCGAGCTCGAGCCCGGCTGCGCGGCCGTGTTCGAGCGGCGGGGACTGGCGAAAACCCGCTACTGGTCGCTTGCCAGTCAGCCGCACGAGCAGGATTTCCCCACCACCGTCGCCATGGTGAAAGCGCTCTTCCTTGATGCCGTAAAACGCCAGCTTGTCTCCGACGTTCCCCTGTGCACACTGCTATCAGGCGGCCTTGATTCCAGCGCCATCACCGCCGTCGCCGCCGCGGCCTACCGCGAGGAAGGCCGCAGTCTCGACACCTTCTCCGTCGAATACATCGACAACGACCGCTTCTTCGCCGCGCACTCCTTCCAGCCCAACCGCGACGCCCCCTGGGTGCAGCGGGTCGCCGAGCACTTCGCCACCCGTCACCGCGAAATCCTCCTCGACACCCCCGAGCTCGCCGACGCCCTCGCTGAAGCCGCCCGCGCCCGCGATCTCCCCGGAATGGCCGACATCGACACCTCCCTGTACCTCTTCAGCCGCGAGGTCAAAAAAGAAGCGACCGTCGGCCTGTCGGGCGAATGCGCCGACGAAATATTCGGCGGTTACCCCTGGTTCTATCGCCCGGAAATGCTCGCCGCCGACAACTTCCCCTGGTCGCCCCGGCCCGAACAGCGCCTCGAACTGCTGGCCCCCGTGCTCAGAGACGACGCCCTCCTGCGCGACTACCCCCGCCAGCGCTACGGCGAGGCGCTGGCCGCCGTCCCCAGGCTGGCCGGCGAAACGGCGGAGGACGCCCGCATGCGGGAAATATTCCATCTCAGCCTCTTCCGCTGGATGCCCACCCTCCTCGACCGCAAAG
Source organism: Sporomusaceae bacterium (assembly GCA_031460455.1). NCBI lineage: Bacteria > Bacillati > Bacillota > Negativicutes > Selenomonadales > Sporomusaceae > Sporomusaceae bacterium. The sequence goes on along the minus strand of JAVKTQ010000016.1, from coordinate 13,306 downwards.
ACCGCATGAGCATGGCCTTTGGACTCGAACTCCGGGTGCCCTTCTGCGACCACCGGCTGGTCGAATACGCCTGGAACATCCCCTGGGCGATGAAGAACTACCAGAACCGCGAGAAAGGGCTGCTCCGCCACGCCCTCGACGGCGTGTTGCCTGACGACGTTTTGTGGCGCCGCAAGAGCCCCTACCCGAAAACCCACAACCCCTCGTTCGTTGCCGCCGTCAAAGACCGCCTCCTCGCCGTCCTCGCCGACCCCGCCTCGCCCCTGCTGCCGCTTATCGACATCGCCTCGGTCCGCGCCTTCGCACAGTCGGCCGCCGCCGGTTCGCCCCACCCGTGGTTCGGCCAACTCATGGGCGGGCCGCAGCTCATGGCCTACCTCCTCCAGATCGACACCTGGCTGCGCGACAACAACATCCGCATCGTCCTCTGACCGGGCCGCCGTCCGGGTCGCCAGGCGGCGGCCCGGACGTTGACAGGTCCGGTGGCGGCTGGTATCATAAACACATAAATATTACCGCCGCATCCTGACAGCATATGACCCGCCCCGCCATCCCCGGTTTCGACCGGCAGGGCCGGCGGGCCGCAGCCCGGTTCTCCGCGAGCACTCGAGGCAAGGCTGAGGCCAAGCCTTTTTTTGTGGAATAAATGAAGTGCGCGGTGCGCGAAATTTCCCGGGAAATGTCGTTCGTGCGCGAACATGGACGAGCCTTGCCGCAGGAAGGGAAAAGAGGAAAAGAAATGGATCCGAAAATTCAGCAGATCGCCGAAACCTTGGACCGCCTGATCAGCCTGGACGTCCCGGCGCGGGGCATCATCGCCAAACTCTACGGCGCCGCCCGCGAGAAGACCGGCAAGCCCCTCACCATGGCGGCCACCGACCTCCTCCTCCAGCGCGTACAGCCGGGCGACACCGTCGTCATCGCCACCGGCTGGGTCGACCAGCCTGTCGTTGCCCCCGACTGCGGCGAATCGGACGGACCGCCAGGAGCGGTCGCCCTCGCCCGCGCCCTGCGGCTGGCCGTCAAGGCCGCCCCTGTCATCGTCACCGACGCCTGCCTGGTGGAGGGCGTCAAAATCGTCGCCCGCGCCGCCGGCTTCCATTGCGTCGCCCCTGAAGAGATCGGCCACTCAGTCGCCAGGGACAAGCTGCTCACCATCGCCGTACTGCCTTTCCCCGTCGCCGCCGGCGAGGCTGAGTCGGCCGCCGAGCGGCTGCTCGACGACCTCAGACCCGCCGCCTGCATCGCCATCGAGCGCGGCGGCATGAACGCCGCCGGCGTCGTCCACAACATGAACGGCGAAGACACCGGCGCCGGCATGGCCAAACTGGACTACCTCTTCCGCGCCGCCGGCCGGCGGGGCATCGCCACCATCGGCATCGGCGACGGCGGCAACGAGATCGGCATGGCCAACATCGCCGCCGCCGTAAGGGTCCAGGTGCCTTACGGCGCCAAGTGCCAGTGCCCCTGCGGCGGCGGCATAGCGCCCGCAACAGCGGTCGACGTCCTCGTCGCCGCCGCCATCTCCAACTGGGGCGGCTACGCTCTCGCCGCCCTCCTCGGCCTGCGTACCGGTGTGCCCGCCGCCGGCCCTGATGCCGTGCGCGAGAAAAAGGTGCTTGAGGCAACCGCCGCCGCCGGCTTCCACGACCCCATCGGCGGCGGGGTATACCCCGGCGCGGACGGCTGCGGCGTTCACGCCCACCTTGCCTTCGTCACCCTTCTTAGGGAAACCGTCCTCCACGGAGAAGCCCGACTGTGAACAAATCCGCGAATCGAGGTGGATGAAATGGATTTCGCGTCAATGACCCCTGCCGCCCTCCGTCAGCTCATGCGCAAGGGCGAGCTCGCCCGGCCGACCGCCGGCATGGCCAAGGGGCACGTACAGGCCAACCTGGCCATCGTCCCCAAAGACCTCGCCTACGATTTCCTGCTGTTTGCCCAGCGCAACCCCAAACCCTGTCCCGTCCTCGACGTCACCGACCCCGGCTCGCCCGAGCCCAAGCTCATGGCCCCCGGCGCCGACCTGCGCTACGACGCGCCCAAATACCGCATCTACAAAGCCGGCGTCATGGTCGACGAAGTCGTAAATCTAGAGAAGTACTGGCGCGACGACCTCGTCGCCTTCCTGCTCGGCTGCAGCTTCACCTTCGAAACCGCCCTCCTCGCCGCCAATGTCCCCGTCCGCCACATCGAAGCCTGCTGCAACGTCCCCATGTACATCACCGGCATCCCCTGCCGCCCGGCCGGCAAATTCCACGGCAACATGGTCGTAAGCATGCGGCCGGTACCCCACGACAAAGTCGTCAAAGCCGTCCAGGTCACCTCGCGCTTCCCCGCCGTCCACGGCGCCCCCATCCACATCGGCGATCCCGCCGTCATCGGCATCCGCGACCTTGGTCGTCCCGACTTCGGCGACAGCGTCGAAATCCGCGACGGCGAAGTGCCCGTATTCTGGGCCTGCGGCGTCACCCCCCAGGCGGTGGCCATGACCGCCAAGCCTGAAATCATGATCACCCACGCCCCCGGCCACATGTTTCTGTGCGACCCCCGCGACGAAGACCTCGCCGCCTTTTAATCGCTTTATCGCCGCCAAAAACAAAAGCCTTCGCGTCACGCGAAGGCTTTTCCCGTCCTCCGAAGCAGGGGCCCGTTCTGCGGCCGCCGATTGCCAAGAGCGGCCCGAACGGTTATAATAATGGACATATATCTTAAATATTTAGATAAATGTGGGGGGAATGAATACTTGACAAAGGCGCTGGCCGGACTCAAACTGCTCGACGTATCGCGGGTTCTGACCGGACCTTACAGCACAATGGTGCTGGCTGACCTGGGAGCCGACGTCATAAAAGTCGAGGTTCCCGGCAAAGGAGACGACTCCAGGCTATTCGGGCCGTTCGCCAACGGCGAAAGCGGCTACTACATGACCCTGAACCGCAACAAGCGCGGCATCACCCTCGACCTCCGCCGGCCGGAAGGGCAGGCGGTCCTCAAAGACCTCGCCCAGTGGGCCGACGTCCTCCTCGAGAACTTCGCCAAGGGAACCATGGCCGGCTGGGGTCTGGGCTACGAAGACCTCGCCGCCGTCAATCCGCGCCTCATATACGCCTCCATTACCGGCTTCGGCCAATACGGCCCCTACTCCGAACGCTTCGCCTTCGACGCCATCGCCCAGGCCACCGGCGGCCTCATGAGCATCACCGGCCCCAAAGGCGGCGCGCCCACCCGCGTCGGCACCGCCCTCGGCGACATCAACGCCGGCAACTTCGCCACCATCGGCATCCTTGCCGCCCTCTACCAGCGCGAACGCACCGGCCGCGGCCAGCGGATCGACATCTCCATGCAGGACTGCATCGCCGCCATCCTCGAAAACGCCATCGTCCGCAACACCATCGGCGGCGTGGTGCCCACCCGCAACGGCAGCGCCCACGCCACCGTCGCGCCCTACGACGTCTTCCCGGCCAGCGACGGCTACGCCTTCATCGCCTGCGCCAACGAAGCCACCTGGCAGCGGCTCTGCAAAGCCATGGGGCGGGAAGACCTCATCACCGACGAACGGTTCGCCGTCAACGCCAAACGCGTCGAGAACATCGACACCCTAACCGATATCATCAACAAATGGTCGCGCCAATTCACCGTCGAAAAACTGCTCGCCGTCCTCGGGGGCAACAACGTGCCCGGCTCGCCGGTCTTTTCCATCGACCAGGTAGTGAACGACCCGCACATCAGGGCGCGCAACATGATGGTTGCCGTCGACCACCCGGTGGCCGGCACGATCACCATCCCCGGCAACCCCGTCAAAATGTCGGCCTCGGCCGACACCATCGAGCGGCCGGCGCCCGTCCTCGGCCAGCACACCGACGAAGTCCTTGCCGAGCTCGGCTACTCCGCCGACAAAATCGCCGCCCTCAAAGCGGCCAAAATCGTCTAACACTACAAACCGGCCGCGCCGGAAAGGAAGACCACAAGTGAACCTGCTCGCAGGCTCCGGCAAATCGGAGCACTTTCGCGCCCTCATCCTGCTCGTCATCACCGCCGTCCTCTGGAGCAGCGGCGGCCTCCTCATCAAATCGGTCGACTGGCACCCGCTGGCCATCTCCGGCGCGCGCAGCCTCATCGCCGCCATCGTCATCCGCCTGGCCTTCCGCGGCCAGCCGCTCAACATCAGCAAAGTGCAGGTCCTGGGCGCTTTAGGCTACGTAGCCACCGTCATGATGTTCGTCAGCGCCACCAAGCTCACCACCGCCGCCAACGCCATTGTCCTCCAGTACACCGCCCCCATCTGGGTGGCCCTCTTCGGCGCCTGGTTCCTCAAGGAGAAAACCACCGCCCTCGACTGGCTCACCATCGGCCTCGTCTTCGGCGGCATGATCCTCTTCTTCCAGGACCAGATGGAGGCCGGCCACCTGCTCGGCAACCTGCTGGCCGTCGCCAGCGGCATGAGCATGACCGTCATGGCCCTGGCGATGCGCAAACAAAAAGACGGCTCCCCCTTCGGCTCCGTCCTGCTCGGCAACATCCTCGCCTTCGTCGGCGGCATCCCCTTCATGCTCGATGGCGGTCCCAGCCTTGCCGGCTGGGGGGCCATCGTCCTCCTCGGCTGCTTCCAGCTCGGCCTCTCCTACGTCCTCTACTCCGTCGCCATCAAGCACGTCACCGCGTTAGAGGCCACCATCATCACCATGATCGAGCCCATCTTAAACCCCATCTGGGTCTTCCTCCTCCTCGGCGAAATGCCAGGCCCGTGGTCGCTCGCCGGCGGCGCGATTATATTGGCGGCCATAGTCGCCCGCTACGCCATCCCCGCCCTTAAGTCTTCTGCCAGCGTACAGGGGGACCGTTGATAAGGCCCCATCTGCGGCGTTGCTCCTCGGCTGCCATCCTCAGCGTACGTTCGTGTACGCGCGATGCTGTTATACCAATCCTGTGCAAACAACGTATCTAAACAATGTCGCGGAGGAAACGGTGGTGTCAGCCTGCGGTGCGTCTTGCATCTGGGACCTTCTGAACGGTCCCGGCGATTCGAAGATACGGCACACAAAAAACCTCCCGGACAAAAGTCCGGGAGGTTTTTTCATTTCTCCGTCAGCTTGGCGGGGAATTCGACAGCGGAAAGTGACAAATAATTCCAATATATGGTATAATATGCCGTAAGAGGACTTACCGCATACGAATTGGGAGGGGATAGCCGATGAAAAGGTTACTATGCGGCCTGATGGCGGTACTGCTGATGGGGGCGACATGCCCGTCCGCGCGCGGAGAAAGCTCCCGCTACAATTACAACGACGCCCGCACGTTCACTGTCCGGCTGCCGCAGGGGGAACGGACAGGCCTGATCGAGATCGCCACCGGCAGATGGCTTATTCCGCCGCGGTTCGAAGCGATTAAGATGGAGCCCAACGATGCTGCGGAGCTGGAGAAAAACGATTCATACCTGGCCGTTAAGCTCGACGGTAAATGGGGATTTGCGGATCGGGCGGGGCAGGTTGTTATTCAGCCCCGCTACGAAAATGCCTACAACTTCAGCGATAATCTTTACCGGGTAGTGTTAAACGGCAAGATTGGCATAATCGACCAGACGGGAACGATGGTGACCGAGCCTCGTTTTGTTGAGATCGACCGCATGGTCGAAGGTATGGCCGTCGTCGAAGAGAACGGCAAGTTCGGCTTCGTGAGCGCCGGCGGGCGGGTGGCCGTCGAGCCGCAGTTCGACGGGGAGCGGTCCTTCAGCGAAGGCCTGGCGCTGGTGAGAGTGGGTGATAAAAAAGGCTTTATCGACACGCTCGGCAATTTTGTTATTCCGCCGCAGTTCGATCTGGAGTCGAACCGTTCTTTCTCCGAGGGACTGGCGGCGGTGATGGTGGACGGCAAGTGGGGCTTCGTCGACCGTACCGGCCGAATGGTCATTGAGCCGCAATATAAGAACGCTCTGCGCTTTTGGGGAGGGCTGGCGGCGGTCTGGACCGCGGATGGGTTGGTAGGGTTCATTGATAATACGGGGCGGATGGTTGTGGAGCCGCAGTTCGTTTCGGCCGGGTACCCTGATATCAAGGGCGAGCCGTTTCTAGTCATCTGGCGCTTTTTTAAGGACGGCAAGGGCGAGTATGGGTACCTTGACAGCACCGGCCGCCTGCTTGACACGCCCAGGTTTGATAATGGCGTTAATTTCGCCGAAGGGATGGCCTGGGTATCGACAGCCGGAAAGCAAGGATTTATCAATACCAAGGGTGAGCTGGCGATCACGCCGCGGTTCTCTTACGCTGCCCATTGGTTTGAAAACGGCATAGTGCGGGCGGAAGACGGCGACAGGAAAGGGTTCATCGATAAGAGCGGGCGGTGGGTGGCGTCCGGGGTGGGCGTTTATTATCCGCGGCTAAATATCGTCAGGTCGTTCGGCTATTACTGCGACGCCGAGGGGAAGCTGCTCGACCACTACGCCAACCATATGAAGGACGGCTACCACAACCTCAAGGTCGACCTCCCGGCCGAAGCCGCGCAAGCCTTCCGGGCGGCGATAAGGATAAACCCCGACGACGAGGCCGCCCTGTACGGCCTGAAGCTGGCCGGCGAATAAATCCTCAGGCAGTGTACAGGGGGACCGTTGATAAGGCCCCATCTGCGGCGTTGCTCCTCAAAGCGCTTGCTTGCGTACGTCCGAGTACGCGGCGCGGCGCGCTTTTCCGGTGCGCCTTGCATCTGGGACCTTCTAAACGGTCCCGGCAATTCGGAGATACGGCACACACAAAACCTCCCGGACTTTTGTCCGGGAGGTTTTTTCATTTCTCCGCCAGTTTCGCCGCGAAATCGGCCGGGGCGGGCAGCTGTTCCACCGCCCACCAGGGCGAGTGGGCCGCCAGCTCGGCCGCCGTGTACGTGCCGGTGGCCACCGCCACCGTACGGGCGCCAATCGCCTTGCCGCAGCTGATATCGTTCGGCGTGTCGCCGATCACGAATATATCCTCAGGCGGCACCGCCGGGTAGCGCTGCCGCGCGCTCGCCAGCGCCCGGGCGGCGATGTCCGAGCGGCTCAGGCAGTCGTCGCCGAACGCGCTCGCCGCAAAATCGAAATAATGGGCGATGGCGTAGCTTGTCAGTTTGGCGCGGGCGCCGGCCGACGTGTTGCCGGTCAGCAGCAGCGACACATAGCCCGGTTCGCCGGCGAGATACTCCAGTATGTCGGCCACCGGCGGGATGACGAACCCCCGGCGGGCCTCAAGATGCTCGGGCAGCAACGCTATATACCGCTCCACCAGCGCCTCGGTCTCCCCCGGCCGGGGCTCCCGCCCGCTCGCCAGGGCGATGATCTGGGCGGCGATATGGCAGTCGGTCATGCCGGCCGTTTTAACTGTGTTGAAATCGGGGCTGGCGGCGTAAAGGTCCTCGGTCGCCTGCCGGAAAGCGAACAGGCCGGCCTTGGCCGTGCGGAGGAGGGTGCCGTCGATATCCCAGAACAGTACTTTCAGCGTCTTCAGCTCCTTAAAAGTGATAAGCACCTCTATTATACCAGGCCGCCCGCCCGCGGGCAAAGTCAAGCCATGAGAAAACCGGCCCATTCCATGGGGCCGGCCGAGGCTGTAGAGCTTGCGAGCAGCCTTGCTAAAACTTCGACGGTATTGTTAGCTTTGCCGTCAGCACCCCTTCGCGCGGGGAAGCCTCCCACCAATCGGGGAGCAACTGTTCTTCAACCGGGTCGAAAATGCCGTTTTGACCGATCGCGAACCGCGCCTCCAATTGCCGGAATGCCTCAACGCCGCTGGCCGCCTCGACGATATCGAACGCCGCCTGGCGGGTAAGCCGCAGGCAGTAATAGCACGCAGGGTTCTCGCCGCGGTCGAACATCCCCCGTACGTACACGACATCGAGCGGCGGCAGGTAAGTATACAGCAATAGCGCCAGGGTAACCGCCGTGCCGGCCAGCGCCTCGCTGTACTGCAGGTTGATCGCCGTAGCGGTTTTTTCCTCGTAGTCGATGACGCCGGCCTGCGACAGGCTCACGATATTGGGCGGGATGACATTGTGCCCGGGAAGGTAGAGGGTGAGAAGCGGCTCCATATCGTAGAAGTCGACGGTGCAGCGCAGATAAAAGGGCAGCTTGTAGCTCTGCAGCACCTCCTCGATCCGTTCGAAGACCGCGGCCGGGTCGGCGTTCAGCAGGCGTTCGACCCGTTCTATCCGTTGATTCTCCGCCGCCTCGAATGTCTGGCGCTCCTCCTCGATTTTTTCCCTCAGCTCCTTCAGGCGGAGCTCGATATCGGCGCGGGCCGTCGTCAGGGCGCGGTCGACTTCCCGTCGCCGGTTCTGCAGCTCCCGGTTAAGAGCAAGGGTGCAGGCCGCCAGGCCGATGACGCCGATGATCGGCACGAAAGAATCCATAAATGCCAGGCTGAGGATGACGAAGAACAAGCCACCGAGCAATAGGCTGGCGATCGCCGCCAGATACTTGTTCGTCACCTTCAGACGCGTCTCGATAAGGATATAGCTGAAATCGGGGATGGCCGGCTCGACCCACTCCTTGCGGGTCAAAGCCGGGACATAATCGACCGGCCGCAGCGTGAAGCGGCTCAGGTTGGCCAGCGCCTCCTCGACCTCTTTGCTCTGTCTGTATTCCCGCGCATAGCGCTTCATTCTTTCCTGTTCCACGCCGTCGCGGATATCGGCCTGCACGCGGACGACGCTGTCGTTGCCCCGCTGCCCGCGGCCGGATTGTCGCGTACTCATCTTCTTCTTGCCTCCAAGGCCAGGATAATTTGGCAAGACATACTTCTATGAGATAGTTCGTCGGATTATGTCGTTTACCTTTTTTGCTGCGGATAGGAAATTAGTCCCGGTCAGGCCGCAAGGAAAAGGCCTCAGGGCGGGGAATATATATAGGTGCTCGCAATCGTCACAGAAAGAGGTGGGCAATGGACAAAGCCAAAGCCGTCCTTATCGGCGCGGTTGGCGGGGCGGTGGGCGGCCTGCTCGGCATCGGCGGCGCCATCATCCTCGTCCCGTGCATGATCTACTTCCTCGGCGTATCCCAGCACTCCGCCCACGCCACGTCGCTGGCGATCGTCATCCCCGGCGCTGTCATGAGCGCCTTTGTCTACAACTCCTTCGGCCAGCTCGACGTCGCCCTCGCCGCCCTGTTCGCCGCTGGCGGCATGGCCGGCGCCTACCTCGGCTCGGCGCTGCTGCCCAGAGTGCGGCCGGCGGTGCTCAAGCGCATCTTCGCCGTGCTGGCCCTCGCCATGTCGGTCAGGATGGGGTGGGGACTATGATAATCCTCGCCATCCTCACCGGCGTCGTAACCGGCATTCTGAGCGGGCTCCTCGGCATCGGCGGCGGGGCCATCTTCGTCGCCTCGGCGGTATTCTTCCTCGGCGTACCCCAGCACGCCGCCCAGGCGGCCGCCATCGCCGCCATGATCCCCACCGCCGTCGTCGGCGTCGTCAAGCACCACCGCAACCGCCTCATCGACTACCGCTACGTCCCGTATCTGGCTGTAGGCATCATCCTCGGCGGCATGGCCGGGGCCTATGCGGCCAACATCACCGCCGACATCGTGCTGCGCAGACTGTTCAGCGCCTTCTTCGCCTTTATGAGCATCCAGATGTTCTGGTCATCCTTCAGGCAGGCAAAGAAAGAGCCAGATAAACAGCAGGACAACAAAAAAACTAAGGGGGATAATTCATGATTCCGGTACTTTCTTTCGTCGGCAAAGCCGATTCCGGCAAAACCACCTATCTCGAGAAACTCATCGCCGAAATGAAACGGCGCGGTCACAAACTGGCCATCATCAAGCATGACGTCCACGGCTTCGAGATGGACCATCCCGGCAAGGACACCTGGCGGCACGCCCAGGCGGGCGCCGATGTCGTCTGCATCTCCTCGCCGGCCAAAATGGCCATCATCGCCAAAGTGGCGGAAGAACTGCCGCTCAGAGAAGTGGTGAAGCGCGTCCACGACGTCGACATCATCTTCACCGAAGGCTACAAGCGCGAAGGCCGCACCCGCATAGAGATATTCCGTCCCCCGGTCAACGACGCGCCGCTCTGCCCTCAGGACGAGCTAGTCGCGATCGTCACCGACGCCGTCGTCTACCCCGGCCTGCCCAGATTCGGACTCAACGACCCTGTCGCCATGGCCGATTTTATCGAAGAGCGCTTCCTCCGGAAAGGGTAGCGGCATGAAAAGACACGAATGGATACCCAGCCGGGGCAAGAGGCTGTCGGCAATGATCCATGAACCGGAGGCGGCGGCCGGCGCCCCGGTGGTCATCTGCTGCCACGGATTCACCGGCGACAAGGTCGGCGCCAACCAGCTCATGCGCGACCTCGCCCAGATTCTCGAAGCCGCCGGCCTCTGCGCCGTCCGCTTCGACTTTGCCGGCTCCGGCGACAGCGAAGGCGCCTTCGCCGCCGACACCACCGTCGCCGGCTGGCAGGACGACCTGCGCAGCGTCGCCGCCTGGGTCGCAAGCCGTCTCCCCAATCGGCCGGTATACCTCCTCGGGCACAGCCTCGGCGGCCTCGTGGCCCTCACCGCCGACGAGCGGGGACTGACCGGGCGGATAGCCGTCGCCCCCGTCGTCCACCCCGTGGAAAACTTCCGCGACACCATCCTCGGCCCCGAGCTATGGGCCAAAGCCGCCCGCGGCGAAAGGATCGCCAACTTCTACGGCAAAGGCTTCGCTCTCGACAGCGACTTCGTCGCCGACCTCACCGCCGGCGGCTACGACCCGCTCGCCGCCGCAGCGGCCTTCACCGTCCCCCTCCTCATCGTCCACGGCGCCGCCGACGCCGCCGTCCCGCTTGCCGGCTCCGAGGAACTGTACGCCGCCTGCGCGGCCCCGAAAGAATTCGCCCTCCTCGCCGCCGCCGATCACGTCTTCGCCGGCCGCCACGAAGAGCTGGGCGCGGCCATCGTCAAATGGCTCCAGCAGCAAACAAAGAAATGAAAAAGCGCCGGCATATGCCGGCGCTTTTTTCATTTACCGCCCTTAGCAGGGAACGGCGTATCGCTGTACAGATTCACCACCTGGCCGTTTACCGTCACCGGCAGATAAGCCCGCTGCCGCTGGCTGTCGATCCGGTAGCCGTCCGCCACCCCCGGCAGCATAGCCGGCGGCGCCGGCAAGGGAGAGGGTGGTGCGCCGAACAGGATGGCGCCGTCGATCGCCCGCAGATCCGACCTCGCCTTGTAAAGGGCGGCGTTTTCGGCGGCGGTCTCGACGGCGGGAACATACAGGCTTGCCAGCGTGGCGAGGATGGCGAGCACCACGACCAGCTCCACAATAGTGAAGCCCTGTTCGCGGTCGCTGACGCGATAATTTGCCACAGAACCACCTCCTACGGTGTCTGGGCCTATTATGTCCCCAGCCGCAGCTTTTAAGCCATTTTCTTCCACGTTTTCGCAGCAGGATACCCCCACCCGGTCATGATCACCATAAAGAAAAGGAAAAACGGCGGCCGCGGTAAATACTACCTAAATAACAACTTGCAGGAGGTCTGTCATGTACAGCGGCATCGCCGCGTCGGAAGGCGTGGCCATCGGCAAGGCCCTGGTGCTCAAAAAACTGGACGCCCCGCCGCCGGAGCACCTGCCGGCGGAGTTGATCGAGGCCGAAATAGTCCGCTTCGCCGCCGCCGTCGCTGCGGCCCGCGACGAGCTCACCGCCCTCGCCGCCGACGTAACCGCAAAGGTGGGGGCTGACGAAGGCGCCATCTTCGAAGCCCATGCCCTCCTGTTGGCAGACGACGAACTCAGGCTTGGCGTCGAGGAAAAAATTCGCGCCGGCAAAACGGCGGTCTGGTCGCTGCAAGCCACCCTCGCCGCCTACCGGGAGCTGTTCGCCGGCCTCGACGACCCGTATCTGCGCGAACGGGCCGGCGACCTCGACGACCTCGCCCGCCGCCTTACCGCCTGCCTTGCCGGCGGCGCACCGGCCGCGGCCGAAGCCGGGGAACCGGTCGTCGTCGTCGCCCATGAGCTCACCCCCTCCGAGACGGCCCGGCTTGATCCCGCCGCCACCCTGGGATTCGTCACCGCCACTGGCGGCAAGACCTCCCACACCGCCATCATGGCCCGGTCCATGGGCATCCCCGCCGTTCTGGGCGTCGCCGGCATCGCAGAGACCGTCCGCGACGGCGACCTCATAATCCTCGACGGCGGCCGCGGCCTCGTGGCCGTCAACCCCGATCCCGCCACCCTGGACGCCTACACCGCACGCGCCGCCGCCCGGACAAGCCCCGCCGACGACGGACCGGCCGTCACCCGCGACGGCTGCCGGCTCGCGCTGTGGGCCAACATCGGCCGCCCGGCCGACGTCGCCCAGGCGCTGCGCTTTGGCGCCGAAGGCATCGGCCTCTTCCGCAGCGAATTCCTCTTCATGGACCGGGCCGCCCTGCCCGACGAACAAGAACAATACGCCGCCTACCGCCAGGTCGCCGAAGCCGTGGGCGGCCGACCGGTAATCATCCGCACCCTCGACATCGGCGGCGACAAACCCCTGCCCGCCCTTGGGCAGCCCGGCGAAGCCAACCCCTTCCTCGGCCTGCGCGCCATCCGCCTGTGCTTCGCCCATCCAGCCCTCTTCCGCACCCAGCTCAGAGCCATCCTCCGCGCCTCCGCCCACGGCGACGTGCGGCTCATGTACCCCATGATCGCCGCCGTCGGCGAAATCACCCGCGCCAACGCCCTGCTCGCCGAATGCAAGGCCGAACTAGCCGCGGGCGGCCTTGCCCACAACTCCGCCCTGCCTGTCGGCATCATGGTCGAAGTACCCGCCGTCGCCGCCGCCGCCGACATCTTCGCCCGCCACAGCGACTTCTTCAGCCTCGGCACCAACGACCTCACCCAATACGCACTGGCAGTTGATCGCATGAACGAAACCCTCGGCCACCTCTACCAGCCCCTCGATCCCGGAGTGCTGCGGCTTATCAGCACGGTCGCTGCCGCCGCCCGGGCCGCCGGCAAGCCTGCCGGCATCTGCGGCGAGCTGGCCGCCGACCCTGTCGCCGCCGTCCTCCTCCTCGGCCTCGGCCTCGACGAGCTCAGCGCCTCTCCTGCATCGCTGCCCGCCGTCCGGCGGCTCGTCCGCGCCGTCACCCTGGCCGACGCTCGCCGCCTGGCCAACGAAGCCCTCGCCCTCGACAGCGCCGCCGCCGTACGCGAACGTGTCGAAGCCTATCTAAGGGAAATAAAATTTGCAATATAAAAAGAACCGGCCTAATGGACTGAACCCTATCCAATAGACACGAATAAAGAGGCCTATCGCAGGATTTCATGAAATTACGCAGACTGACGTCGTTGTTCAAGCGGCGTC
>JAVKTQ010000015.1 GCA_031460455.1 Sporomusaceae bacterium | reverse complement strand
CGACCGGAAACAATCGACGGACTTGTGAAGATCATGGTGGGAAGGATAGCTGACGCGCTAGGAATCGATAACCAGCTTTTCCTAAGATGGTCAGGTTGATATAGAGCAACGCCAGGAGGGGGGATACTAGGAGTTTTGGCATCAAGGTGAACAAACCACAAAAATGAGGGGGATTATTTGTGAAAAAAAGTTACTGGAAAGCTCTCGCAATTCTCACAGTCTTGTTGATGGTCAGCCTTGTAGCCGCGGGCTGTGGTTCCGGCAACAAGGCGGCGGACGACAAAAAAGCAGGCGCACAGGTTACACTGAAGCTTGGTAATGTGGTGCAGAAAGACCACCCCATGAATGTAGCGTGCGAAAAGTTCGCCAAAAAGGTCGCCGAGAAGAGTAACAACCGAATTAAGATTGTCGTTTACCCGGCCCGCCAGCTGGGTGACGACCGCCAGCTTTTCGAACAAGTTCAGCAGGGGGCCCTCGATATGGCCGAGATATCGGCTGCGCCGATGGGTTCGACCACTTCGCTGGCTACTGCTTTGCAAATGCCGTTCCTGTTCACCACCTGGGAACAGTATACCAAGGTTATGAAGGACCCGGTTACCGACAAGCTCCTGGCCGGTCTGGAAAAGAATCAGGTCAAAGGCCTGGCCGTGTATAACGCCGGCTTCCGTCACCTCGTCACCGTCGCGAAACCCGTCAGTTCGCCTGCCGACATGAAAGGCCTGAAATTCCGCGTTGCGGAGACGCCGCTCCATCTTGATATCTTTAAGGCGCTCGGCGCCAGCCCCACCCCGATGCCTTACGGCGAAATCTACAGCGGCCTGCAGAACAAGGTTATTGACGGCCTGGAGATGGACCTCAGCGCCATCCTGATGGAAAAGCACTATGAAGTGGCCAAGAACGTCACCCTTTCCAAACACTTCACCTGGCCGGCCATCTTGATGATGAACCTGAAACGATTCCAATCGTTGTCGCCTGAAGACCAGAAGATAATTGTCGACAGCGCCAAGGAAGTTGTCGAAGAGAATGTCAAAGACATCGCCGCGATCGAACAGAAAGCTGTTGCCGAACTCAAGGCCAAGGGCGTAACCCTGAAAGAGTATTCCGATGCCGACAGGGCTCCCTTCATAGAGGCTACGAAAAGTATCGACGACAAATATAGCGCCATGGATCCGATTGTCGCGGAGTTCGTGAAGAAGGCCAAAGCAACGAAGTAATGTTGGGACGGGGGGCTTCTGGGGCCTATGCGCCGGGCCCCCCGGCAACTCCTAGGGGGGAAGGATATGCTTTTAATAATCGACAAAATTGGTAAAGCCCTTGATATCTTCGCCCGTCGGATGACGCAGCTATGTGTCGCTACTATGGCTATTGTCGTCACCTTGCAGGTCATCTGGCGCTACTTTCTGGGCAATCCCCTCGTCTGGGCCGAGGAACTGGCCCGCTATGCCCTTGTCTGGATGACTTTCATCGGTGCCGCCGTTGCTTTGCGGGCGGGGCAGCTGGCAGCCATGGACCTTGTTGTGACCCGGTTCCCGCCAAAAGTTCAAAAATGGATATCAGTCCTTGTTTCAATAGCCAACTGTGCCCTGCTAGCCTTTCTGCTCTATTGCAGCCTTAATCTGGTTAATATGCCGAGCGTTCTTTCACAGAAGTCCCCGGCCATGCGGTTGCCGATGGCCTATGTCTATATGGCTATGCCGCTGGGTTTGGGGCTGTTGCTGCTGCAGTCCGTCTTCCGGCTGGTGACCGACTTATGCCGTAAGGGGGAGTGAGAAGATGATAACAATTGCCGTTGTTTTCGCCGTTACGTTGATCGCTGGCCTTCCTATAGCCTTTGCCCTCGGGTTTACCGGAACAATCCACGCTCTGATGATGGATAACGCTAGGCTTCTCGATATGCTTCCCCAGCGGATGTTTGCCGCTTCCGACAATTTCAGCCTCATGGCCATCCCCCTGTTCGTCCTGGCCGGCGAGCTGATGGGCTTCGGCGGCATTACCGAAGCTCTTGCCAACATGTCGCGCGCCTTCATCGGTCACATCAAGGGCGGTTTAGCCTATGTGACCGTAGTTGTCGGCATTTTCCTCGGCGCCCTGCTCGGTTCGGCCAACGCCGCCGCCGCTCTCCTGGGCAAAGTTATGTATCCGGAAATGCGCAAAGACGATTATGACGAAGTGTTCAGCAACTGTCTGGTTGCCGCCACATCCATCCTTGGCCCGATTATTCCGCCGAGCATGGTTTTCATCGTCTACGGCGTCGCAGCTAATCTGTCAATCGGCGAACTCTTCTTCGCCGGCATCGGGCCGGGCCTTCTGCTTGCCGGCGGCTACATGGCCATCATCTGGTGGCTTGGACGGAAAGCGTCTTGGCCTGTCCGGACAAAGGCCACGATGAACGAGGTCTCAACCAGCTTCCTCAAGGCTGCGCCGTCTCTGTTGGTGCCGGTAATCATCCTTGGCGGCATCCTCGGCGGGATTACGACTCCGACCGAATCGGCCGCCGCCGCCTCGGTGGTTGCCGTGTTTCTCGGCGTAGTCGTTTACAAGAAGCTCAGATTCTCCCATATCGCCGGAATATTGGAACGGACCGGCGTGGTCAGCGCTTCGATCATGATTATCGTCGCCATGGCGAACATCCTTGGCTGGACGATGGCCCTTGACCAGATCCCCCAGCAAATAGCCGACGCAATGCTCGCTCTGACCTCGAATAAATACGTCGCCTTATTCTTAATCAATATCTTTCTCCTCTTCGTTGGCATGGTCATGGAGACCATCGCCGCCATAATCATCCTCGTTCCGGTATTTCTTCCGGTCATCCAGACACTGGGTATCGATCCCCTACATTTCGGTTTAGTGGTCAGCTTTAACCTCATCGTTGGCTTACTTACCCCTCCCGTCGGTGTTGGCCTATTTACCACCTCGATTGTAACCGGCACATCGCTGAAGAAATTGGTCGGTCCCATCTGGATATGGGTTGGCGTTGCCATGGCGGTGCTGCTACTCATAACCTATGTGCCCGATATCGTAACCTTCCTGCCCCGGACTGTCTTCAAACATTAGTGAGGGAGATCTATAATGAAAGGTTATCACAACTGTTTCCTGTATGTTGACCTGACTTCCCGAACCACCGCAGCAAGGCGGTTTCCCGAAGAAATGCTCAGACAGTACATAGGCGGCGCGGGGCTTGGCGCCAGAATTCTCTATGACGGCACCGGCCCCGACACCGACCCGCTTGGGCCGGATAATCTGCTGTGCCTGCTGACCGGGCCGATTACCGGCACGAAGATAACCGGCACTGGCCGGCACTCGGCGGTCTTCAAGTCCCCCCTGACCAGGGCCTGGGGCGAGGCGAGCGTCGGTGGCACCTGGGGTCGAGAATTGAAAAGGGCCGGCTATGACGGCGTTATTATCCGGGGGCGAGCCGAAAAACCCGTCTATCTGTGGATTAACGACAGTACGGTCGAATTCCGGGACGCGGGCGAGTTCTGGGGCCTGGATACCTATGAGACCGATGCGGCTTTACGGCAAGTCACCGATGCTGACGCTGTCGTCAGTTGCATTGGGCCGGCCGGCGAAAACCTGGCCCTTATCTCCGGCATCTTTACCGACGGCATCGAGGGCCGGGCGGCGGCCCGCTGCGGGGTGGGCGCCGTCCAGGGCTCGAAAAACCTGAAGGCCGTCGTTGTGCACGGCAGCGGCGAAGTACCTGTTTTTGACCAGGACGGTCTCGACGACGACCTTAAGGGATTCCTTCCGGACTTCATCGGCAAGACCGGGGGGCTGAAGAATTTCGGGACTGCCGGCCTGGTACTCGGCTGCGAGCAGACCGGCGACTTCCCCGTCAAGAACTGGCAGAAAGGCAAATGGGAAGAAGGGGCCGCCAAGATCAGCGGCCCGGCTATGAAAGAGTCGATTACTAAGAAGAACTATTACTGCGCCGGCTGTGTGGTCGGCTGTGGCCGCCACGTAGCCGTCGAGACCGGGCCGTACGCGCAGGTCAAGGGTGGCGGTCCGGAGTACGAGACCCTGGGATTGATCGGCGGGTCCTGTCTGGTAGACGACCTCGAAGTTATCGCCAAGGCGAATGAGCTGTGCAACCGCTACGGTCTGGACACTATCGAGGTCGGCAACGCCGTCGCCATGGCGATGGAGGCATACGAGAGAGGCCTGATCAGCGAAACCCAGGCTGGTCTGAAGCTGGAATGGGGTAACGGCGCCACCGTTATCGCCCTCATCCATCAAATGGGGAAAAATATCGGTTTCGGCGCCGTCCTGAACCAGGGACTGGTACGTGCGGCCAAAGCCATCGGCGGAGCGGTCGAATGTTTCGCCATGCACTCAAAGGGGGTTTCCCTGCCGGCCCATGATCCCCGGGCCTATACCAGCATTGCCCTGGGATACGCGACTTCGCCGCGCGGCGCCTGCCATCTCCAGGCTTTCAGCCACGCGTACGAGCGGGCGCTGAGCGCCCCGGACCTAGGAATCGACGCTCCGTTGGAACGTTTCACCGCCGTCGGCAAGGCCGACTTGGTCATCAAACTTCAGAACTTTATGGCGCTTTTCGATTCGCTGTGCATTTGCAAATTCGATATCTTCGGCGGTATCGGCGTTACTATCCTCACCAACTGGTACCGGAAAGTGACAGGTGTAGAAATGGCTCCCGAGGAGCTTCTCATCGCCGGTGAGCGAATCTTTAACCTCAAACGCCAATATAACATCAACTGCGGACTGGACGTAACCGACGATACCCTGCCGGATCGCATTCTCCACCAGGCGCGGGGCGAGGGTGGCGCGGCCGACAACCTGCCCGATCTTGCCGCGATGCTCCCGGAATATTATACGTTGCGGGGCTGGGACGACAAAGGCAAACCCAAGGCCGAGTTGTTGACCCGTTTGGCAATCGGCTAGCCGCGATCAATTAGGAGGCGAGTACAGAATGGCAAGTCAGTTTCTAATGCAGACCAAGATTGTCACCGGGGCAGGCTCGGTAGCCGAAGCGGCCAGGGAAGCCAAGTGCTTCGACGCTAGTCGAGTCCTGATCGTAACCGATCCGGGCTTGAACGGCACCGGTATACCGGCGGCGGTTGCCGACCAACTAAAGGCAGCCGGCCTCGAAGTCGATGTTTTTGCCGATGTTGAATCCGACCCAAGTATCGCCACCGCCAGCAAGGCGGCTGAACAGGCTAAGAAGATGAAGGCTGAAGTACTTGTCGCCATCGGCGGCGGCAGTTCGATGGACGCGGCTAAATCAGCGGCGCTCCTGACGACCAGCGGTGGTTATCTCAAGGACTACGCCGGCGTCGGCAAGATATTGAAGCCTACTCTGCCGGTCATTGCCATCCCTACCACGGCGGGCACCGGCAGCGAAGTTACTATCTTTGCTGTTATGAGCGATCCTGACAATAACGAGAAATTCACCATCTCCAGTCCCTTAATCGCCCCGCGGGTCGCCATTCTTGATCCCGAGCTCACCGTTAAGCTGCCGCCGGCGATTACGGCATACACCGGCATGGACGCGTTGACCCACGCGGTGGAGGCTTATGGTTCGGTAATCGCCCAACCGGCCACCGACGCCTTCGCCATTCAGGCGATCAAGATGATAATGGCCAGTCTCCCGCTTGCCGTTCATCGTGGCGACAACTTAAAAGCCCGGGATAATATGATCCAGGCGTCTCTGCTGGCCGGAATCGCCTTTAACAGCGCGTTTCTGGGGCTTGCCCACGCCATCGCCAGCCCACTGGGCGGCCACTTCCATGTCTCGCACGGATTGGCCAACGCGGTCATGTTGCCGTATGTGATGGAGTTCAACCTGCCGGCGGCGGTGGAAAAATACGCGGCGATCGCCCAGGCGCTTGGCCTCGGTGCGCCTGGCGAGTCCGCACGTTCCCTCGCGGAAAAAGCGGTTGCGGCCGTAACCAAGCTCGCCCGTGATATTAGTGTTCCTGAGCGCCTCCGCCATGTCGGCGCCAAGGAAGAGGTTTTGCCGCTCGTGGCCAAGGATGCTCTGAAAAGCATCCAACTCAAGTTCAATCCCCGTTTTGCCAGTGAGCAGGAAATCCTTGACTTGTTACGTAAAGCATACTAAAAATACGGGAGCGGCATGCACAGGTTGCTTTGCACGCCGCTCTCGTTCGTGGGGCGCCTCCGCTCCGCAGTAGTGCTTTCAGATTTGGAAAGATATATCTATGGAGCTTTTCTCTCTATGGAAAAATCGCTGAATACGCGTGATCATATATTGGAGTTGTTTGATGGCTTTATTTAGGCAAAACGGATTAAGGAGGAGCCTGTGGTAAGGATAAAGTTTTTTCCGCCCATTGCTCATCGGGCCAACAAAATCGAACACAGCATAACGCTTGACGGTGGCATGGACATCGACGATTTTATCCGAATGCTGCGCTCCCGGCCGGATTTAGCATCTTATTTCGAACGAATCGACAATTACGGGAGGGGGGACAATTTTCTCCGTTCCGTGATTGTCATGGTCAACGATCGCTTGGCTGATGTCACCATCCGGGTAAATGACGGCGACGTCGTTAAATTTATTTTGCCATTGGCCGGCGGTTGATCTGGAAAAGGCAGTGTCGCGAGCACAAAAGGAGGCCGAATGACAATGGATAGAGTAATTGAGACCGACGTCTTGGTAGTGGGCGGCGGTGGTGCCGGCTTCAGGGCGGCAATCGGCGCCCGTCAGCGAGGCGTTAGAGTCACACTGGCGAGTAAGGGGCCGTTGGCCCGCTGTGGCGCGACACCTATGGCCGGGGCTGACTTTACCCTTGACGGCAGGAGCATGAGCCAGATTGAGGGATTGGCCGGCGACCCGAACGACTCCCCAGAAAAGGTTATGAACGACATCATCACCCAGGGTTGCTTTCTAAATAACCAGAAACTTGTCGAGCAGTATATCCGCAGAGCGCCCCAATGTCTGAGGGAACTGATCGAGTGGGGCATACACATCAAAATATCCGATCAAAGAATGATTTTTACGACCGGGACGGGTATTATGGACGCCCTGCTCAGGAAGGCAAGAGCCGTCGGCGTTGAACTGCTTGAGGATATAACCTTGTTGGACCTTGTTACTGACGATGGGGCGGTTATCGGTGCACTGGGCCTTGACGTCCGTTCCGGCGACTTCATCGAATTCAGGACCAAAGCTGTAGTCATGGCCAGCGGCGGTTGGCACAAGGCTTTCTGGCCTACTACCGGCATGCGCGACCTCGCCGGTGACGGGCTAGCCATGGGCTATCGGGCGGGAGCCGCCCTGGGTAATATGGAGTTCATCACCTTTTGCTGCAACGTCTTTCTCAGCCCGCCCGCCTGGATGGGCAGCATCGCTCCCTATGTGCTGAGCCTGCTCGCGGGCGGCGGGCGTCTGACCAATAGCTTGGGGGAAGAGTTTCTCCAGAAGTACGACCCCTATACCGTCAAGGTCGGGATAACAACAGAGTGGAACAAAAGCTTCATTTCTCACGCCACCATGAGAGAGGTCAGGGAAGGAAAGGGCTCGCCGAACGGCGGCGTTTACTACAGCCGGGGCGACGTCCCCTGGGAAAAAATCGAACAGGTCGCCGCCCTGATGTGTCCGGACTGGAGATATAAGGCCATCGACCTTTCCAACTGGGGGCAAATGCTCAAAAACAACGAACCAGTCGAAGTAGGCAGCGCCGCCGAATACTTCGACGGCGGTCTGGTCGTCAACGATCGTTTCGAAACCGACCTGCGGGGTCTTTATGCCGCCGGCGAGTGCGCGCTGGGGGCGTTCGGTGCCAACCGGGTATTTGCCGCCATCACCGAAATGCTCGTCCAGGGAGCGGACGCCGGGGACAATGCCGCCTGCTACGCGCAAACCGCCAAAATCCTCGCGCCCGGCAGGGAAACCTTGTTCAGCCTCCAAGCCGCGGCTGAGGAGCCCCTTCGGCGTTCAGATGGACTTAACCCCGCGAAGGTCAGGCGCATTGTCCAGGAGGCGGCTCATAAAAACCTTGGACCAATCCGCAACCGGGAAGAACTGGAGGCCTTCCGGGGCTTTCTGGAAAACGTCCGCAGGGAGCAGCTCCCCAACCTTGCCACTCAATCCAAAAGCCGGATTTATAACAAGGAATGGTTGGATGCCCTCGAACTCGGCAACATGGTCCAGCTGCTCGAGATCGCGACCGTCAGCGCCCTGATCCGCACCGAAAGCCGCGGCGTGCACTATCGCGAGGATTGTCCGCTGACCGACAACGACCAGTGGTTGGTAGAAAACGTTGTCCGCCGGGCCGGGGACGGTTTCGAAATCACCCCGCGGCCGGTGACCGTCACCGGCATGGCGCTGCCGACCGGAAAGACCCCCTACCTGGAGTTCATGAAAAAGATGATGGCGTCGCATTCCGATACCGGCGGCAAACATTAGCAGGGAGAAGGTGAGGATATGGCCAGCGCAAACATCAAAGTCAGGGTTTTCCGCTTCGACCCGTCCGTCGATAAGCAGCCCCGTTACGAAGATTATCAGGTGCCATTCCAGGCCGGGATGAGCGCCATGGATGCCCTAGACTACATTTACCAGAACCTCGACAGTACGCTCGCTTACTATGATCATGCCGGCTGCGCCCTGGGGATATGCGGGCGCTGCACCGGCAGGATCAACGGCAAGCCCGGCCTGCTGTGCCAGACGATAATCGCCGGCGACGTTACGCTCGAGCCGCTCTCGGCGGCGGTCGTGCTCAAGGATCTGGTCGTCAAGACGGGGCAGTAGGGGGACACTTATGATAAGAAGCACAGAAGATCCGTGTGTGAGATTCGCGAAACTGCTCGGGCTCCTATACTATCACATGGCCAATGAGATGATCGAACAGTTGGGCGAGGAGCGGGGCACGGCAGCCGTGCTCGACGCTATCCGCAAATTCGGTCAGGTCAGGGTTGAAAATATGAAGGAAGAGGCCAGGGAACGCGGCCTGGACCCCGATGCGTACGAGACCTACCGGGAAGTCCGGGAGATGCCCGCGATAGGTTGGGTGACCGACCCGAATAACCCTACGGTCATCACCCGTTGCCCGATGGAGGAAATATGGGCGCAATACGGCGCCGCCGGCCACAAGTTGGGGTACTTGTACTGCTCGATTGACCACGTGTTGCTGGACGCCTTCGGGATGAAGCTTGACCGTCCGCAGTGCAGGGGCCGAGGGGACGCCGTCTGCGATTTCCGCATCAGCCCCAAAGAGTGATTGCGGCGCGTGACGGGCACCCGCCCGCCGCAGGCAGGTGAAAAGCCGGACGCGGCCGGGCGGGTGCTCGTCACGAGGTTTTTTATGAAGAAATAATTGGCTATCTCTAGAGGAGTTTTCGGATAAATAGGGAATAAATACAAACATAAAAGAACATTGTGCGATAATGTAGAATGCGGCCTTTTTCGAACCAGCGGAATCCTTCGGTCGATCATCAACTAAAGAGAGTAAAGCCGGTTCTTTTTTTGCGGAGTTTTGGGAACGTTCCCAATACGTTCTTTTTGTCACAAGAGACTGCTGTTTCGCGGCGGGTTGAGCTTAGCCGCACGAATAATCCGGCGGTCTGGAAAGGCTGGTGGCGTGTTGAAGCGGCGACGGTTCACCATCAAGGATGTCGCCCGGCTGGCCGGGGTGTCCGATTCCACTGTTTCCAGAGTGCTTACCAATCATCCGGCGGTGAGCGAGAAGACGAGGCGGGATGTGTTGGCGGCGATCGACAGCAGCGGGTACTTGCCGGACAGCGTTGCCCGCTGTCTGGTCACAGGCCGCTCCAACGCCCTGGCGTTTATCACCGAAGATATCCGCAACCCGTTTTTCGCCGAAATAGCCAGAGGCGTGGAAGACGCCGCCGGCGCCGAAGGTTATCATGTGATTTACTGCAGCACCGACGGCGACCCGGAGAAAGAGAAAATGTACGTCGAGCTGATGATCGGCTACCGGGTGTCGGGGATTGTCTTCACCTCATACAGCGGCAGCCGGGAGATCCTGGGCTTCGCCGGTTGCCAGGGCGTGCCGTCTGTCCTCGTCAATCGCTACTTTGACTATTTGGAGACCGACTGTGTCGTCGTTGACAATATGACTGGCGCTTATGAGGCCACGAAGCACCTCACCCACCTGGGGCATACCCGTATCGCTCATATCGGCGGGGGCTTCAAATCTTCCACGAGCCTGGAAAGAAGGGCGGGTTACGAAAAAGCTTTGCGGGATAGCGGCCTGGAGGTCGATGAGACGATAATAACCCCAGGCAACCTGCGGTTTGGGACTGGTTACGAAAAAGCCGCCAGGCTCTTGGAGTTTTCCGGGGTGACAGCGATCTTCGCCGCCAACGACCTGATGGCGATGGGAGCCTGGCAGGCTTGCCAGGAGAAGAAAAGATCCGTACCGGACGATATAGCTATCGTCGGCTTCGATGATATCGAACTTGCTTCCTTCCCCAATATTTCGCTAACAACGGTGCGGCAGCCCAAATACGATCTCGGCCGTCTGTCGGTGGAATTGTTGCTTAGACGGGTGCGCGGTCTGGGCGATAAGCATTTTGAAAAGGTGCTTCTTCCAACCGAACTGGTTATCAGAAAAAGTAGCGGGGTCCGTGCGTAGGGACTTGTGGCCGGCGGCAGCTAAACGGCAATTGGTTAGAGTAAAAGTAAAAAAAGTTCTCGTTGTGGGAACGTTCCCATAATCAAAAGAGAGGATGTAGCTTATGAAAGCTGTTGTCAAAGAGAAGAGAGGGTTAGGCAATGTGGTGTATACCGATGTACCTGAACCGCAGCCGCAGAAAGGTGAAATAAAAGTGGAGGTAAAGGCGGCCGGGGTTTGCGGGACTGATATTCACATTCTTCATGACGGTTTTCGCTATACTCCGCCGGTCGTTCTCGGGCATGAGTTTGCCGGCGTGGTTGTTGCCCTGGGGGAAGGGGTCAGCAGTTTCAGAATTGGCGACCGGGTGACAGCCGAGGCTCCGGCCCGCTTGTGCGAAACCTGCGCCTTCTGTCGGGTCGGTCAGTATAATCTTTGTTCGAACCGGCTCGGTCTTGGCTGGGGTGTTAATGGATGTTTCGCCAAGTATGTCATTGTCGAAGAGAAATTGGCCCATAAGATACCGGATAATGTTTCTTTCAAGGCGGGGGCGGTGATTGAGCCATTGGCCTGTGTCATTCACGGCATGGAACTGACCGAGGTTTCCGCCAATCAGACGGTGCTGGTGGCCGGCCCTGGGCCGATCGGCCTGCTGATGCTCCAAGCGGTTAAAGCTGAAGGGGCAAGGGTTATAATGTCCGGCACCGATATCGACAAGGACCGTCTGGCCCTGGCCAGAGAGTTAGGCGCCGATTATACGGTCAACGTCCAGGAGCAGGATCTGGCTGAATATGTAAGAGGGCTGACCAACGGCTATGGCGCCGATGTTGTGTTCGAGTGCTCGGGGAACGAGCATTCGGTGAACGCCTGTCTGGAGGCGATCAAAAAGGGCGGTAAATATACACAGATGGGTCTGTTTGGCAAGCGCATAGGCATCGATATGGACAAGGTTGTCGTCAAGGAACTGAAAATCGTCGGTGTGCAAAGCCAGCGCTGGTCGTCGTGGGAACGGGCCCTGAATTTGCTGGCGACGGGGAAAATCCGTCTGGAACCGGTGGTTTCGGGGGAATACACTATGGCCGAGTGGGAAAAGGCTTTTGCGGCTTTCGAGAGTAAGCAAGGTTTGAAAATAGTAATGTACCCGGAAGACTAATCTGACAGGACGGGGGATTCATTATGGACAACGTTTGCAGCTTGGCGGATAAAGCACAGAAAATACGCCGCCATATCATTCGGATGATCGGCGATGCCGGAGTGGGACATCCGGGTGGCTGCCTGTCGGGCGTGGAAATCGTCACCGCTTTGTATTTCGTAGTGATGCGCGTCAGACCGGAGGAGCCCAAATGGCCGGACCGCGACCGATTCATCCTCAGTAAGGGCCACGCCAGCGCCTTGCTATATGGTGTGCTAGCGGAACGGGGCTACTTCACGGTCGATGAGTTGGCAACTTTTCGGCGCCCGTGGAGCAAGTTGGCCGGTCATCCCGACATGAACAAGGTTCCCGGCGTGGATATGACTACGGGTTCCCTGGGGCAGGGTCTTTCAGTCGCCAATGGCATAGCGATTGCCGCCAAGTACGACGGTCGGGACAGCCGGGTATACATTCTGCTGGGGGACGGCGAGGTTCAGGAGGGCCAGGTTTGGGAGGCGGCCATGTCTGCCGCCCATTACCGGCTGGACAATGTTACCGCTTTTATCGACAGGAACGGGCTGCAGATCGACGGCCCGACCGAGAAAGTGATGGGAGTGGAACCACTGGCCGACAAGTGGCGGTGCTTCGGTTGGCATGTCATCGAAATCGACGGCCACGACTACCGACAGATCCTTGATGCCGTGGATGAGGCCCGGAAGGTCGAGGGTAAGCCGACAATGGTTATTGCCAGAACGCTGAAAGGCAAGGGCGTGTGCTTTATGGAGGGTAAGGTCGAGTGGCACGGCAAGGCCCCTGCCGGCGATCTTTACGAACAGGCTAAGCGCGAATTGGGGTGTGAATAAGATGTTGCTGGAAACCAGAGACCTGGTGGTTTCGACCCGGGACGCCTACGGCGACGTCCTTGTCGAGTTGGGCGGCAGGAACGAGGATATTTTCGTCCTCGACGCCGACCTCGCAGAATCGACGCGGACGTTCAAGTTTGGGGAGAAGTACCCGCGCCGCTACTATAATATGGGGATCGCTGAACAGGACATGATAGGAACGGCCGCCGGGTTGGCTCTGAGCGGTAAAATTCCGTTCGTAAGCACCTTTGCCGTATTTGCGGCCATGCGGGGCGCCGAGCAAGTGAGGACTTCGATCTGCTACCCGCGGCTCAACGTTAAGATCGTGACGACTCACTCCGGTCTGAGCGTAGGGACAGCCGGGGCTACGCACTTTTGCGAAGAGGATCTGGCGATCATGAGAGCCATTCCCAACATGACGGTGATTGCTCCCTCAGACGCCGTCCAGACGAGGCTGGCGGTTGCCGCGGCGGCCGCATATGACGGTCCGGTATACATGAGATTGGGCCGGGGCGACAGTCCGGTGATCTATAAAGAGCTAGACTACGAAATTGGCAAGGCCGTAACCGTCTGCGAAGGCGACGACGTAACCATCGTTGCCACCGGGGTGATGGTCCTCCGGGCTATGAAGGCGGCGGAAAAACTGCGGGCTGACAAGATCGGTGCCCGGGTTATCGATATGCATACCCTCAAACCGCTGGACAAGGATGCCATTGTCCGGGCGGTTGCCGAGACCAGGGGGATAATCACGCTGGAAGAGCATAACGTGATTGGCGGCCTGGGAGCCGCAGTGGCCGAAACGGTGGCCGAGGAAGGCGCGAAAGTAAAGGTCAGGAGGCTGGGTATTCCTGATGTGTTTGGGGATACCGCGGCGGCCGAGTTGCTGTGGGATAAGTATGGGATGTCGGTGGCCAACATCTGCGCCGTGGCCAAGGAATTGATAAAACGATGATTAGATTACGGCAAGGGGGAGTGGAGGAAAGGAAGGGTATCTTTCAGGGGGCGGATTACGAACTGAAAAGGGAGGAAGTAATGTGAAAAAGAGCAGAACGATTATTGGTCTTCTCCTGGTGGCAGTGATGGCGGCCACACTCATTATCGGCGGCTGCGGCGGTTCCGACGCCAAGAAGCCGGCCGAGGGCCCCAAGAAACTGCGCCTCGGCTGGGTCGTAGCCTATCAGGATGATCATCCCTACACCGTGGCGGCGGTGACGTTCGCCAAAACGGTCAAAGAAAAGTCCAAGGGCAAAATCGAATTCGACCTGTTCCCTGGCGGCCAGCTCGGTGGAGACCGCGATATGTTCGAAGCCATTCAGCTCGGTACTCTGGACGCCGGCGTCATCTCAGCCCCGGTCGTGTCCGCTTTCACAAAAGTGCTGGTGGGCACCGATATGCCTTACATCTTCAACAACGATTATGATCTGCTGTATAGAGCGGAGCAGGGCGAACCGGGTAAAAAGCTGCTGAAGCGACTCGAACAGGAAACCAAGGTAAAGGCGCTAACCTTTACCTATCAGCCTTTCCGCCATTTCCATACAACCAAGGAAATCAAGAACTTGGCTGACATGAAGGGCATGAAAATTCGGGCCATGCAATCCCCGATCCATATGGACATTTTCAGGGCGCTTGGCGCCAACCCCACGCCCATCCCCTACACCGAAGTCTATACCTCGATGCAGACCGGCACGATCGACGGCTTTGAGAGCGACGTCATCGGCTCCAACGCCAGCAAGTTCTACGACGTAACCAAATACATCACCATTTCAGGTCACTTCAACAATGCTGTCATCCTTGTCATGAGTCCGAAGACCTGGGATAAGCTCAGCCCCGAAGACCAGAAGATCATGCAGGAGGCGGCCGAGGAAGCGGCCAAGGCTTCTCTGGCGATCACCAAAACCGCCAACGACAAGTATATGCAGGTGATGAAAGACAAAGGCGTCAAAATCAACACCATCGACGCAAACGAATACGTTCAAGCTGTAAAACCGGTCATCGAAAAGTACTCCAAGGAAATCCCTGAAGTCAAAGAATTCGTCGACGCAGTAAGGGCGATGCAGAAAAAATAACAGGCGCCGTTTACCGGACGGGGCGGGAATTGAAAGAATTCCCGCCCCCCGGCTGGCGCCCGCGGGGCTGTCAGCCGCCGCTGAAGGCCGGCTAATAACCGGGGGGAGATGTATAATGGGCCAGGTAGTAGCCGTTTTACGCACGGTGGACGGTGCCCTGGGGTGGGTGGCCAATGTCATCACCGCCGGGGCCATCTGTATCCAAACCTTGATAATGTTCGTGGGAGTCTGTTTTCGCTATTTCTTCAACTCGCCCCTGACCTGGAGCGATGAAATATCGACCTATCTACTGGTCCTCGTTACCTTTTTCGGCAGCTATGTGGCCTTGCGCCAGAAAATGCTGGCGAAAATCGAGCTGCTCGTCAACAAGCTGCCGAAAACGCAGAAACTCGTTGTCATGATCATAGCCAACCTGCTGGGCATGGTCCTGCTCATCGCGATTGCCTATTTCGGCGTTCAGCTGCTGATGTCGCCGGTTACCATGAGGCAGAAGACAGCGTCGCTCGATATGCCGATATGGGTATTTGTAGCGATTATACCGCTTTCCGCCCTCATGATGCTTATTCACATGGTGGTCGAAACGTACGATATCCTTGTCCGGAAGGGGGAGGACGACGGTGAAAAGACGACCGGTTCGTATGTCTAGCCGCCGTGTTGCCTGTCGGGAGGTGAGCCGTCGGTGTTAGTAGCCATCGTATTCATTGTCGCCATGTGCATAGGTGTGCCGATTGCCTTCATGCTTGGCCTGGCAGGCTTTACTTATATACTGGCGATCGAACCCGACCTAATGATATCCCTGCCGCAGCGGCTGTTCGTCACTGCCAACAACTACGGCTTGCTGGCCATCCCGATGTTCATCCTGGCCGGAGAGCTGATGGAGCTTTCCGGGGACGTGGCAAGGCTGCTGGCTTTTTCCCGTGCCCTGGTGGGCAGCATAAAGGGTGGCTTGGCCTATGTGATGGTTATCGTCGGCTTCCTGCTCGGCGGGCCGCTGGGCTCGGCTAACGCCGAAGCGGCGCTGCTGTCCTCCACCTTGTACCCGGAGATGAAAAAGGACGGCTACAATGAAGAGTTCACCGCCGGACTGATCGCCTCGGTATCGGTTCTCGGGCCACTCATTCCTCCAGGGATGCTGATGGTAATCTATGGGGTGGCCAGCGGCGTCTCGATCGCCGAGCTGTTTCTCGCCGGCGTCATGCCCGGTCTGTACCTGGCACTTGCCCTGGCCGCGGCGATATTCTTCATGGGCCGCTGGTATCCATACCCCGCGACCAACTGGCTGGGCTGGCCCGAAGTATGGCGGACTTTCAAAGGCGCCTTCTTCTCCATCGCCGCACCGGTAGCCGTGCTCGCCGCTATCGCCCTCGGCATCTGCACCCCCACTGAAGCCGCCGCCGTCGCCTCGGTGCTTACCCTGCTGATCGGCACCCTTGTTTACAAAAAAATAAAGCCGGGCGATCTCGTCCCGGTGTTTGTAAAGACAGGCGTGCTGAGCGGCTCCATCCTCATCATCGGCGCGATGGGCGGCATCTTTGGCTGGACGCTGGCGATGGACAGGGTGCCTGTCTTGGTCGCCGACATGATGCTGTCGCTGACCGACAACCCTTACGTCGTGCTGTTGCTCATCAATATCCTCCTGTACTGCATCGGCATGTTCATGGACGCCGTCCCGGCGGTCATGATCCTCGTGCCGGTTTTCATGCCGATAATCAAGGCCTATCACTTCGACCCCGTCCACTTCGGCCTGCTGGTGTGCTTCAACCTCACTATCGGCCTGATGCACCCGCCGGTGGGGACGGTGTTCAACACCACGCTCATGGCGACGGGCGTCAAGCTCGACAAGCTGATTATCTCGATCTGGTGGTGGGTGTTCATCTGCTTCGGCGTCCTGCTGTTCGTAACCTATGTACCCAGTTCGGTAATGTTCCTGCCGCACATGTTTAGCAAATAATTGGTCATAAGGCGCCGTCGGCTGGCAAAGCCGGCGGTGCCTTCCTTATAATAGGGGGATTAACGATGCGAGCTGCCATATATCGGGGACCAGGAGAACTTGTCTTGGAGGAAAGGGCCGAGCCTGTTCCGGGGTCCGGCGAGGTTCTTCTACGGGTCAAAACCTGCGGCATCTGCCATACCGATGTAAACATAGCCAAAGGTACCTACTTTCCCCGCCACAAGCCGCCGCTCATCCTGGGGCATGAACTGGCCGGCGTGGTGGAGGCCGTGGGCCCGGCGGCAAACGTGCAGCCGGGGGACAGAGTGCTTGTCTATCAATGCATAACCTGCGGCCGCTGTGACCGTTGCCGGGAAGGCCGGCAGAACTTGTGCCGGGATATAAAAACTCTCGGCCTGGACGTCGACGGCGGCTATGCCGACTTTATCAAGGTACCGGCCGTCAATTTGATAAAGCTGCCTGACGCGATTTCGTTTGGCGAAGGTTCGCTGATCGCCGACGCCCTGTCGACCGCCGCCCACGCCGTCGGCAAGCTCGGGCTCGCCGAGGGTCAGGTCTTGGCCGTCTTTGGCACCGGCGTGTTGGGACTGAACGCGGTGCAGGTGGCCGCGAAGATTTATGGGGCCAGGGTCGTTGCTATCGACCGTGAAGATTGGAAACTGGAAAGAGCTATGACCAAAGGAGCTTGGAAAACCTTGCAGGCGGTCCCGGACGTCAATATTCCTACGGCGCTTAAGCATTTGGTTGCCGAGGTGGACGCGGCGATGGAGTTTGTCGGCAGGCCTGAGACATACGAGCAGGCTGTCGCCAGCGTCCGCCGGGGCGGCCGCGTCGTCCTGGTCGGCGCCGCTACCCGGCCGTTCACCGTCGATCCTCTGCGGCTATTCAAGGATGAGGTCGATATTTCCGGGTCGTACGCCAGCCTACAGAGCGCCTTGCCGAAGCTAATCAGGCTAGTTGAAACAGGCGAATTAACGGTGAAGGATATGATCAGCCATACTTTTTCCTTGGAAGAAATAAACGCGGCCATCGACATGCTGGCCGCCCACCGGTCCAGGTCGCTGCGGGCCGTGGTAGAGATGTAGGCGATTTGACGATGTATCTCGTAACAGGCGGCAGCGGCTTCGTCGGGGCCGCGGTCGTAGAAGCACTGGTGAACGCCGGTCGGCGAGCGGTCGTTTTCAGCCGCTCGGGCAGCACGGCAAGACTAGGCGGGGCGACCGCAGGCGTGGTCGTGGAGCGCGGCGATGTCACCGACGCTGGCCAGTTGCGGAGGGTTCTGACCGAATACCCGGTCACAGCCATCATCCACCTGGCGTTCGCTACCGACATCGGCAAACTCGAGGCCGACCCGTCCGCCGGGATCGACGTCAACTGCCGCGGGTTCCTCAACGTTCTTGAGGCCGCGCGGGCGTTCGCCGTCAATAGAGTCGTCTGGACAAGCTCGGCCGCCGTTTACGGCCAAGACGCGAAATACGGCCGCCTGCCGATAGACGAAGACGCTTCCTGTCATCCGCTGAACGTTTACGGGGCGTATAAGGTTTTCTGCGAAGCGATGGCCGAACATTATCATACAAAGCTGGCGGTCAGCAATATAGCGCTGCGCCCGACCATTGTTTTCGGCAGTGGCCGGTGGTTTCGCGGCGCGGCCACCTATGCCTACGACCTCTTCCACGGCCCGGCGGCCGGCGCGCCGGTCACCCTCAACTGCGGCGACCAGCTTGTCGACTGGCTGTATGTCAAAGACCTGGCGAGAGCGGTGCTCCTGGCCTGCGACGCCGACCCGTCGGCAGGCCGCGTCTTCAACATCTGCGGCCATATCGCCACCGTCCGCGAGGCAGCTTCGGTCATGCAGGAACTGTACCCCGAAGCGGAAATCGCCGTCTTGCCGGGAAAGCGGCCGATGTGGGGCCCGCACCTCTCGTCCGCCCGCGCCGAGCGTATTCTTGGCTTCAAAACGGAATATTCCCTGGCGGCCGCTTTTCGTGAATGTGTCGATGAATTGCGGGTAAACTGCATGTTTCTCAAAAATCAATGAGTATAGGGGCGGATCCAGAGACCGGGCCATCGTCATAACCCTCTTCATCGGCATCAGGATTAGGGCAAGCCAAATATAGCCTGGGGACTACGCTAATGACTAGGGATGGAAGCAATGTCAACGCCGATTTGATTTTGCATGAAAGTGGCGTTTGAATTTTGCATGTTTGTGGCGCCGGTTTATTGTTGTTTCTGCTCGAATAGCGTGTTGATGACATGCTGAAGCCTTAATGATAAAGAGGATGAATAATAGCAGTAAAGTTTATTGAGTACGGGAAAGAGCAGGCTTTTATGCCTGCTCTTAAGTTTATACTGCCACTGCCATTTTATGAGGGATTCCTTTTCCTCTGGGTTCCGGTTTTCGCATGCCGTTCGGCTTTGGATTGTTTCTTCTGCCGTCCTTATTGCCACCCATACCTTCACCTAAGAACCGCAGCTGCTACACAAACAGGTACCCCTTCAGTGTCAGACAACATCAATTCCTTGAGAATATTTTTCATCATTCTTGGAATGCCGGCCGGCAGTCCCCAACCTAGCGGTCGCACATCGACCCCGATCCTCAAAATAAGACCTCCTCGTACAAGAAAAACCCGCGTAACCCGCGGGTTCCCTACAGAGCTAACCACTAACGACTATTCCGCAGAACATAGATCGGGTTTACCCGCCGATATTATCGTATCCAAACATATCCTAACTTTCGGCACTTCGAATGAACTCAAGGTCATCCCGCCACACGAGGTAACCGTAACATCGCACAGAATTACCTGCCCGTCCTCGACTTCGACTAATTTGCCGGTATAAAGCCATCCCCCCAAAACTATCACGTCGATGACATGGTTAATTCCCTTTTTTAGCAGATGAGCGAGCGTCTCATTCTCTTCACATTCATGGATAAAATGGTCGTCCACAACAGGTTCCTCCTTCCATAGAAAATTAGGACACGATTAAGCCTGGGGGTAAACAAGACAGGTGCGGCGTCTTGGCGACAACCTTGCACAGATCGAGAAGCGTAAATTCTTCTTTGATGCATGAGCAGCCCTGAGGACAAAATGTCTGGTCCGGATGTCTGATGAGCACATGGTTTTGGCCTGCGCCCGGTACTAACAGAGCAATGGTTTTGTTGAATATTTTTTCGATCCGGGCAAAGTATACAAATCCGTCTAGAGTGTACAAGAGCACGGTGGTGCCCTTTTCGCACTGTATTTCATCGATAAAATCCTGGCAGCATATATCCTGGCAGACGGTCATATTGTTACCTCCTTATGTTCTCTTACTATATTTTTATGTTGGCGCCCAGCCGCTGGGAACCGGCTAAATTAATTTTCTCTGCCGCAACATGGCGACCATATACTCGGCCCGGTGTTTATAGCTGTGACAGGCGACGGCCGCCTGGCCGCCACGGCTGATCTCCGCCCGTTCCTGCGGATGATCCAGGTAATAACGGACTATCTCCACCGTTTCGTCCGGGGCTTTTGCCACGACCAAATGGCGGCCCGGCTCAAACAAATCGGTTACGGCCGGCGTATCCGATGTTAGCAAAAAGCCTCCGGAACCGAGTATCTCATATGTCCGCATAGTAACCTGGCTAGTCGTATTCTGAAGTCCGAGGACAATGTCGGCCGAGTTGTACACCTTGTGCGCTTCCGCATATGGCAAATAGCCGTGCAAACAATCCTTGGGCAGCCGGGAGCCAAGGATAGCCGCCATCTCGTTCCAGCGCGTTCCCCAGAAATCAACGCGGATACCCGCTTTCAGGAGCGGGCTGATGAGGGTGTGCAGCGACTGTAGCCGGTAAAACTGCGAATAGATTTGGATGACACCTGGGTAAGCGTTAGCCACTACGGCAACGCTGCAGGCGTAACTGTCCACTTTTTCAGCCCGCTTGTGAACGCATGGATGGTAGCCGAAATCAAGATGGGCCGACGGAAATCCCAGGCTTTCATAATATGGCACCATCTCTTTGCTTACCGTGAAGACGAAATTCGGCTGAACTTGCGTGATGAACGGTACCGTCAGCACCCGGACGTGAATCGGATCCTCCGTTGCCCAGTAAACAAACGGTATCCCGCTTGTTGTAACATGCTCCCTTATCCATTTTCTTTTCACGCCTACATGCTCTTCCGTCCAACCGAGCATAACGATGAGTTCAGGATGATAATCGGCGATAAGCGCCGGGATATTCATTCCCGTCAGGGGTCCGGATATGAGGACATCGTGCCCGGCATCGCGAAATCCGTTCGGCAAACCGTCGATCCACATGGAATGGCTTTCGAGAAATAGAACTCGCAAGAGGATTTCCTCCCCACGGCCTTAATTCTTAAGAATCTGTATTCAGGCGTGACAAAATAAATGCGGGCAATACCCGCATTTATTTTTTTGATCGCTACATATAATCTATCATCCTCTCCCGCCGGCATCTTCCGCCAGAAGAATGGATGTGCTTTCGATGATCGCTAAATCAAGACCCAAAATTCTGGTTCTCAACCCCTTCCCAGTGTACCCACCGATCAGCGGCGGGCAGGGGCGGGTTTTTCACTTATATAAGTATGTGGCCCGTTCTTTTGACGTGGTCATTCTCTGTCTTTCCGATAGACGGTCGAATAAAACGCTCGCGCCGGGGCTACAAGAGATACAAGTCCCTAAGAGTTTTCCTCATTGCCGACTGGAGCACGAGTTATTCCGGGAAATCGGTTTTGTAACCTGCGCCATCACACCCAAGGCGGCAAGCCTGACACCAGAATATAGCCATGTAGTGAAAGAGCAGCTTAAGGATGCCGACATCGTTATACTGTCTCACCCTTATCTATACAAAGAAACACAGGAACTGGGCGCCGATCGTATGATATTATATGATGCACATAACGTGGAAAGCGAGTTGCACCGCCAAATCCTGCCTGCCAGTTTAAGTTACCTGCTGGCGGATATCGAGCAGTCGGAGAAGGCGGCGTGTGAGCAAAGCCGGCTTATAGCAACCTGCTCTCAGGAGGATGCCGGCAAGTTGGCCAGCCTCTATAGCATTTCCCCCGGCAAATTCATCGTCGTGCCGAATGGAGCCGACATTGGGGCAATCCCGTTCGTTTCTTATGAACACAGGCAGCGACTTAAAGCTGCCCAGAACATGCCTCAGCCCTGCGCAGTGTATACGGGGAGCAAATTCCCGCCAAGTGTCAGGGCGGCGGAACAAGTGATCGAGCTGGCCAAAGCGTTGCCCGGCGTAAAATTCCTACTGATAGGAAGCCTGTGTGAAGCACTCACCAGCCGCAAGCTGCCGGGCAATGTCGCTCTGCTCGGCGTCGTCAGCGAACAGGAAAAATACCGTATGTTCAGCCTGGCTGATGTGTCGCTAAACCCCGTTCAATCCGGTTCAGGCACCAATCTGAAAATGTTGGAGTATATGGCAGCCGGCCTGCCGGTTATTACAACTTATCTGGGATCAAGGGGAATCGGCGGAAACGATGGACTGCATTATCTAGTAAGCGAGTGCGCAGCAATGGCTGACCGCATTGGCGAGCTGCTGAATAATCCCTCGCTGGCCGCCAGTTTGGCCCACCAAGCCTACATTTTGACCAAGTCGAAGTTTGATTGGCAACAGATTGCCGCCAACTTCGTCAACGCTCTATCCACCGCTATGCAGCATGACAAATTCCCTTCTAGCGGGAGGTGACTGTTTGCTGATTCTACCGGAACAGATTAACAAAATTTTGATGGTTACTATAACCCACATCGGCGATATCGTCCTGTCATGTCCGACAACGAGGGCCCTGAAGAAGTACTTTCCCCATGCGGAAATCGACATGCTGGTCAGCATGCCCCAAGGGGAAGCGGCTTTCCACAACCCCCATGTCAGCAATGTAATTTTCTACGGTATTGAGAATTGGCAGCGGGACCGGGCAAAGTTAATGAAATTGATTCAAGCATTGCGCCAGAAGAAATATGATTTGGCCCTATCCTCCCGCCACGGCTCCGCCGACCCGATGATGGCCTTTCTAAGTGGCGCCGTATATCGCGCCGGCTTCGATACACACGGCGGCGGCAAATTTTTGACCCATATGTTGCCATTAGATCCGATTGTAATAAGGCATGAAACGGAATATCAGCTGGCGTTGCTGGCTATGCTTGGCATCACTTCAGAAGACACCAACATTGAATTTCTTGTAAGTGACGAAGAGGAATCAAGCCTGAATATGAAACTGCCGCGTCTACAAGATAACGGGCGACCGATAGTTCTTTTGTGCCCATTCAGCGACGATCCCCAGAAGAACTGGACGGATAACGGGTACGTAGAAGTATTGCGAACACTGGCCGAATTTGCCGATTGTTATCTCCTGGGAAGCTTGCGGCAGCTGACCGCTCTTCGCAGCATCAACACCGCCGCAGGAAATGTTGCCGAAGTATTAGGCGGGCTTCTTTCTTTAGGAGAACTCGCGGCGTTGATTAGAGCGGCCGATCTTCTTATCACGGTCGACACCGGCCCGATGCATATTGCTCAGGCTTTTTCGACTCCGGTGGTTGCGTTGATGGGACCTACCGACCCGAGAGTCTGGGGCCCGCGAAATCCTGGTGATGTCGTACTGACTAAGCCCATGGAATGTGCTCCTTGCTGGCACAAGGACGAATCAATAAAAAAAAGCTGCCGTTTCAACGAATGTATGTGGCGCATCCGTCCAGACGACGTTATTAAGGCTGCCACGGGAATATTGACAGTCTCAGCTAAAACACCTTAATATAAGCAGGGGAATTTCCCCCGCAAGATTGCTCCATGCTCAGAATAAAATAAGTTTTTTGCCCTCAGCGGAGTCCACCCTCTTCAACAACAAAAATCCTGCGTACTACTAGTCAAGCCCCCAAAAAGTAGACAGCGATAATAAACCTAAGCTTTGAGCTGGCGCCGGTACTCAATCGGTGCCAGCTTGTTTAATTTGATTTGAATACGTTCCTTGTTGTAGAAGCTGATATATTCTTTGACGGTCCGTCCAAGCTCTGCTGCGGAAGTACACTTTTTAAGAGAAAGGAGCTCGGCTTTCAGGTGCCTGGAGTAGTTTTTTATTGCCGCATTATCCAGGCAATTACCTTTTCTTGACATGCTCGCGGTCATGGTTTTTCTTCCTGTGTCTACCTTAAGGGGTGCTGTTCACTGCGGGTAGATGCGTTGCAAAAAAGTGCCGGCCTCCGGAGGCCCGCGAGCGAGGGATATTGCTCACCGGCTATTATGGTAGCACGCCGCAGCCGACATGCATATTATGTAACGTAGATGCTATTGCCGATGCCCGCCGAAAGGAGGTCCAAGGATGTCCTACCGTCACTTTCACAAATGCCCCAAGTGCCACCATGAGTTTGACCACGAATGCTGCTTCAAATTTCCCCATAAGTGCTGCGAATGCCACCACAAAGAGTGCCACCTTGTGTGCAAAAAATGCAGCCATAATTTCTGTCACCACGAATGCTGCGATTTTATCTGAACAATCATCCGGGCTTTGACGGTCGTGGAGACGGTTCCACGGCCGTCCTCGTCTCTCCCGCTCTTAACATATCACAGTTCCCTGCTGCCGTGAATATTATAGAAATGAAGACACGGAAACAAGGAGGGGAGTGGCTTGAGGTTTCCAAGAGAAAAGGGGTTCGATCTTGCCTGCGGCTTGGTCATAACGGTGGTGCTTGATGACTGCGTATCTCTGACCGGTACATTCCTCGGGGACGTACACCCGCCACATCACCACGTCCGTCACGAATTTATCCTGATTCAGCTGACCCGTCCCTTTTGCCGGAAATGCTGCCCGAAGGTTCCCGAAGGTACATGTGTCGCCATTAATGTAGAAAACATTCAGTTCATCATCCCTGGCGTAAATTGCCCGTGCGACGAGCACAAGGACGAATGCGAAGACCATGACCACCATGGGGATGAGTGCCCGTGCGAGGAGGAACATGACTTCGAGTGCCACGAGGAGGACCATGTTATCAACATAAGCTGCAACCGCAGCGACGAAAAGGCCCGCATCATCAATATCAGCTGCTACGATGACGATAAAAAGGACGACGACAAATGCGATGACAAGTAGTGGCTCCCGCTCTGCAACCCTGGCTCTCAGGGAGGGGCGTATCTCTTCCTTCCCGCTGACTGGCGCTTGATCTGCCGATTCAACGCAGCCCTTAATATCCAAATCGCTGGGAAGGAGGTGATAACGATGGAAGAAGAAACCGAGCAAGTCGAGGATACTGCCAGAGAGCCCCACCCCTCCGAGAGAAAGCACAACTGTATCATCAACATTTTCTGCGGCGAGAAGAAGCACGACGGGCAATGGGATGGCGGTAAGGACCATGACGGCAACTGTGTCATCAACATCTTCTGCAACGAGAAGAAGCCCGACGGGAAATGGGATGGCGGTAAGGACCATGACGGCAACTGTGTCATCAACATCTTCTGCAACGACAAAAAACACAAAGACGAGTGCGATGATCATCACATGCCCGCCCCAATGGGCTGGTAGAATAATCTTGGATAGAAACCCTGGTTTCCGGGGTTTCTTTCTATTTCCGGCTGCCAGCGTGTTGAAAAATTGATCTTACTAGGATTTTAATAACGACCTAAATACTGACACCGCCCATATGGGCGGTGTCAATAATCACAGACCGATGAACTCCTGGGTGAACATATAACCATACGGGCCGCCTTTAACGATACCGATGCCTAACCGCGTGAAGGAAGGATTAAGGATATTTGCACGATGCCCGGTAGAGTTCATCAGCCCGGTATGGGCTTTCTCGACAGAGCCGGCACCGGAGAGGTTTTCACCAGCCTCGCGGTAGGTTATTCCTTGAGCCTTCATCATATCGTAGGGAGAGCCGTAGACTGGCGAAGTATGGCCAAAATAGCTGTTTTTGATCATATCCGTGCTTTTCATCCTGGCCACTTTCACCAAACGGGCATCAACCTGCAGGGGCTGTAGGCCGAGGCTGGTGCGTTCCTGATTGACCAAGCTTACCATCTGCTGTTCCAGTGCAGTCAACGGCGCGTTTAATATATCCGTGCCAGGAGCCGGAGCTGGCGCTGGAGCCGGTGTGGGCGCAGGCGTAGGTGTCGTCGGTGAAGGTGTAGGAGTTGGAACTGGAGATGGAGCCGGTGCGGGCGAAGGAGTAGGAGTGGGTGGCGTCCTCGGTATATAGCCGAAGAGTTGTTGATAAAGAGTCATCATCTGATACGAATAGGGCGATTGTGTTCGGTAGAATGTAGCGGCAGCTGCCGGAACTATTGAACTGGCAAGAGAAACGAAAGTAACAGCGGTGACGACGATAATCCGAAGCTTCACAGTCTTTCCTCCCTTGTGTGAATTCGTTCCGGTTACTCACACTATTATAGCGTCCGATGTTCACTGTTGCATCTTCGTCAAAGCTCCTTAGATACGGAATACGAAGAATGCTGAGCTAATTCTGCACCTATCGGTGTGATACACGGGATTGTTGGCCTCATGGGGTAACATCCCAAATGACCAAACTCCGACCGTCGGTTCAATTGGGCGGATAGCAATTTGCCGTGCCGAGCGTCTACTTCGGCACACCACAGCTCGCGATACATCTCTGCCTATAAATTGTATGGCTAAGTATTTTGTCTTAAATAAACTTGATACTCATAGCAGAAGATCACGTAAAGTATAGCAAAACCTATACTTTTTTTTTCTTCTGACTATACTTTAGTATAGTTCAATATTTGCAAAAATATAGTAATATTGCTAGAGAAAGTAGATAAAATGGTGGTTTTTGTTGGCGCGAGGCGGTCTTGAAATAGGGAGCATGTCATAAGTGACCTGTCCCCCGCCGTGCATCGCTTTACCCCGGTACATAGGCGAGCGAATTGTGAGTGGATTTGCAGGGTCACGGTACCACTTTGGAGGAGCCGAAAACCTGCTGGCGAAAACACCTTAGAATTAAATTGGTGTCAATGGTTGTCGTTTCTGGCTGTTGCTTCCTGGGGATATCTGCTGGGGAAGGTCAAAGAAAATGGGCGTTTTGTGGCACAAGCTAGCGCGAGCCATAACCGAAACAGCCGGTCAGTTCGCCGCGATGGCTGTCCTGATTGCATTAGGCGTCGGCTGTTATTATGGAATGAACCTTGCCCTGTCAAACTTGACCCGGGTGCAGGC
This sequence comes from Sporomusaceae bacterium, assembly GCA_031460455.1. Lineage (NCBI taxonomy): Bacteria > Bacillati > Bacillota > Negativicutes > Selenomonadales > Sporomusaceae > Sporomusaceae bacterium. Next base: position 60,162 of record JAVKTQ010000015.1, on the reverse strand, counting down.
GGATTTTTACCAGGATACGCGCGCTGCCGACCATTATTTTCATGTGCAGCGGGCGCCGGTGACGGTGCTGCGTTCGATCGAGTCGCTTCCCGGGGTCGAACAGGTGACCGGCCGGATTCAGGAAGATGTTAAGGTCATGGAGGACGGGGTCCCGCGCGGCGTCGGCCGGATGCTGAGTTTCGAACCGGGGGAAACGGCGCCTGTTAATGGCTTTTGTGTTGTTGCCGGCCCTGTGCCCACGGAGGAAAATCTGCGGGCGGATTTCGGCATCAAAGCTTATGTGGATTCCCAGTATTTTGCCGCCCACCGGCTGCAGGCCGGCGCGGAGCTCAGCATCATGGCCCGAAAACGGCAGGCTCTTATTATCGTGGAAGGCGCGGCAACCAGTCCCGACTATCTCTTCAAGATGCGCAGCGACCGTGATTTTCCCGACCGGCGAGATTTTGCCGTCTTCCATGTTCCGCGGCGCAATGCCGAAAAGATACTGGATATGGAGGGCGAGGTCAACCAGGTCTTGGTCCGTTTCTCCGGCGGCGCCAATGCCCTGCTGGTGGCGGACAGTATCCGGAATCTCCTGGAGCCGTATGGGCTGGTCGCAAGTTATGCCAGCAAAGAGCAGGCGAGCGTTAAGCATGTCGCTTCCCAGATTGACGGTCTGAGATCAAGCACGGCCATTGTTCCCACCGGTTTTTTTGCGGCTGCGGCCGGAATCATGTATATGTGCCTGCACCGGTACATCAGCCTGCAGCAGCGCCAGATCGGCGTGATGAAGGCGCTCGGCTGCGAAACGCGCACGGTGACGGTATATTTTGCAGCGTACGCGTTGGCCGTCACGCTGGCGGGAATGCTGCTCGGCCTCGCGGCGGGATCGGTGTTGGGGGCGGACTCCTTCGCAACCTTCGCCGGCCTTCTTGCTCTTCCCGGCCGCTATGAGGCTACCGGGCCGGCGATACTCGCCGCGATCATAATAGGGTCGGTCCTGGCCGGAATCGGCGTCAGTCTGCTTTCGGCCCGCAAGATTGCCGGCCTCCAACCGTCCGAGGCTTTGAGCGCGGCGGTCGCCTATAATCGGTCGCGGCCGAACACTGCAGCCGGTACCTGGCAACAAGGCCTGTTCAGTTCCTGGAAGATGACCCTGCGCTCGATCGCCCGTAACCGCGGGCGTTTTGCGGTCACCGCGACCGGTTTGACAGTTACTGTCGCGATGCTGGTCCTTTCCCTCTGTTATCTCGATTCGCGGCATTACCTGAGCGTGCGTTTTTTTACGCAGGAAAACCGTTATGACTATTACGTCGGCCTGAACAATGCCGTTAAGTCCGGGGATGTCTTGTACCTGCGGGATTGGGACGGTATCCGCGATGTCGAGCCGGTTCTCGAAATTAACGCCAGTTTCTCGCCGCTGCAGCGGGAAGGGGCGCAAAGGGAACCCAAAGAAGGGGTCATCTTCGGCGTAAATCCCGCCGGCCGGATGCTTCAACCTTTCAATGCGGCGGGAAGGGCGCTCGCTATCCCGGAGGAAGGCATCCTGCTGAACTCGAAAGTCGCGGAGAAACTGGGCCTGTCAGTAGGCGACCGGGTCCAGATCCGGACTCGGCCGCTAAGGGGCGACTCTTATCAGGATGCTTTCCGGGTCGTGGGCATCGCCCAACAGGACCTTGGGGGAGTATCCTTTATGTCGCAGGCGGCCGTCCAGCGACTTGTGCGTGAAAGAGACGCGATCAATGTCCTGCTGTTGAAGACAGACCGGGAATCTTTTCCGAATCTGGAGCTTCGTTTGCTGGCGATTCCGGAGGTGGCCTACGCGCAGAGCAAAGCGGCCTGGGTTGAGATATTTGCCCAATTGGTAGGAAGCATGACGTATTTCACGTGTATCATGATCGCGATTGCCGGCTTACTGGGCGTCACGATCGTCTTCCTCACGTCGGTGTTAAACTTGAGCGACCGGCAGCGTGAATTGGCCACTCTGCGGGTTATCGGCTGGAGTCTGGATCAAGTAGCTGTGCTTCTTTTCAACGAAATCGTGCTGACGCTCGCGCTGGCACTGCTGCTGGGGTTTCCGCTGGGGAAAAGCGCCGGGTTTTCTTTCTTGACGGCGGCCAGCAACGAATCTTTTACTTGGCCGCTGATCGTGTATCCTTCCACATACTTTATCGCGGCTGGCCTGACAGCGCTTTTCGCTGTGGCCGGACACCTGTTGGCGATGCTCCGGATCAAGCATTTGTCCGTGGTTGAAGTGTTGAATAATCGGGATTAGGCTGGAAAACGAGGGAGGTCAGGGATGTTTGCAGCGGAGAAACCTAAGAATTTATTAGATGGCCATAGGAATAAGCTGGTTGCCGGCATCGCTGCGGCTGCTGGACTGTGGCTGCTGTACTTGTTTTTCTTCGCCGGCGCCGTTGAGGTGAGCACCGCCAAGGCAACCCGCGGCAGCATCACGGTAACGGTGGATGAAATCGGTTATATCCAGGCTGACGAGGAATATGACGTCCTGGCGCCGGTGAACGGCTATATAGGACGACTGGAAGTCGAGCGCGGGCAAAAGGTGAAGCAAAGCCAGACACTCCTGCTCCTGGACTCGCCGGAAACCGATTCGCTGCGGGAAAATACCGATGCGCAGGCCAACCGGGTCGCCGCATCCCTGAATGACGCCCGGAACAATCGCCAAATCGCCCTGTATGAACTTACCGACGCGGAAAGGAAATTCGCCCAGAGAAAAGCTCTGCTGGCGGCCGGGGCCATAAGCCAGCAGGAATTCGACGAGGCCAAGCTGGCGCTGGACAGGCTGCGCAGCCGGACATACTCGACCGGCGAAATCACCGGCGATTTGGAGCGGCAGTTGACGGCTCTGCGCCGGCAGCAGCAATCCGCCGACCGGAAAGTGAACCAGCTCGCCGTCAAGAGTCCGGCAGATGGCGCCGTGATTTATTTGGTGCCCAAAGAAGGAGAGTATGTTGTCCAGGGGGCGGTTGTCGCCAAAATCGGCAAAGCTGGCCGGACCCGTGTCAATGTGGACGTTCTTAGTGACAACATGGGGTATGTTGCCCTTGGCCAAAAGGTGACGGTCGGTTCACCCGTGCTTGCGGCCCCGGTCACCGGCACTGTCAGCGACATCTATCCGCAGGCGTTCGAAAAGGTGTCGGCGTTGGGCGTCATTCAGCGCCGAGTGCGGGTCATCGCCGATCTGCCCGAATGGGGCAACCTGCGTTCCGGCTATGAGGTGAAGGTTTCGATCATCACCCGTTTCAAGGACGATGCGTTGCTCATTCCCCGGGAAGCGCTGGTAATGAATGCCCTGGGTCAGTATGAGGTTTGGATAGTATCCGCCGGCCGGGCTGAATGCCGCAAGGTGACGGTCGGCCTGAAAAACAGGGTGCAGGCGGAGATTCTTGAGGGCCTCAAGCCGCAGGATACCGTCATAACCGCCAGAAGAGGGGAGATTACCGAAAGAGCGCGCGTTCGCATCAGCGACGCAAGGAATTAAGGCGGTGAAGGCCATCAACGGGGATTATTGTGCCGAGGGCATCATGGCCCTAACCATGCAAGGAAGAATCGATGTTTTCAATGCAGCGGCCGCCGAGATACTGGAAATGCAGCAGGTGGAGGTGGTGAACCAGCCATTTGGGCTTCACTTTTTCGACCATGCGGAGAACGATGAATTCAACCAGGTCATTTTGAATTTTGTTCTGCAGCAGTACCCCGGAGATATGTTTGTTGTCCCCTTTTTTACCGGGCGAATCCGCAAATTGCTCTTTTTGAAATGCAGCCTGGTTTATTCCGGGCAGACGGAAGTCCCCGAGAAAATCGGCATGGTGGTCGCTTTTCGCGATGTTAGCCACATCCCCGAAATCAAAAACGTGCTCCAGACCGCCGCGGAGTGGAAAAGAAGGGAAAGCGGCGAAAAACTCGCGGTACTCCGGGATGCGGCCCCGCAAATTCCCCTGGTTGTCCTGGAAAATGTCAGCAGGACTTATACGACAGGCGCCGTCCCTGTTCAGGCGCTGCATCCGACCAGTCTGGACATTTACCCGGGAGAGTTGGTCGTTATCCTTGGTCCGAGCGGCTGCGGCAAAAGCACCCTGCTGAATCTCATCGGCGGCATGGATCAGCCGTCCGGCGGGCGGATCCTGTACTCAGGCGTGGAGGTCGCCGGGGCGGACGACCGTCTCCTGACACGTTACCGGCGACAGGAAGTCGGCTTCATTTTTCAGTTTTACCACCTGATCCCAGACCTCACGGCCGGGGAAAATGTCCTCCTGGCCGCCGAAATGGCGGATAACCCGTTATCCTTGGCCGAAGTTTTTCAGGAGGTGGGCCTTGCGGACCGGCTGGACCACTTTCCTTCGCAGCTCTCCGGCGGCGAGCAGCAACGGGTCTCTATCGCCCGGGCCCTTATCAAACAGCCGAAAATCCTGCTCTGCGACGAACCGACGGGAGCGCTTGACAGCAAAAGCGGCAAGGTCGTGCTGGAACTTCTCGGGCGCTTGTGTCGCGCCGACGGCCGGACGGTGGTGGTCGTTACCCATAATACCGCTATTGCGGCGATGGCTGACCGCATTTTCAAGATGCGCAACGGACAGTTGGTAGAAAGCTACAGGAACCCCTACCCGCTACCACCGGCGCAAATAGAGCTGTAAGAGGCAACTGGCCGGCTCGCACGGAATTCGGGGTCCGGATTTATCAGCGGGGGTGCGTATGGAGATTAGGCCGGATTTTGAGTGGCGCGATTATGGGGCGTTAACAACCGATATTTACCGCCATTATCACCAATATCGTGACAGTATGTCGCCGCTGATTAAAGATATTGTCAGCGGCCAGAGTCCTTTCAGCAGGCATATCGAAAAGTCTCTTGCCGGCGTTTATGATGGCGGTAAACTTTTGGCTGCCACAGTGCTTATTTCCAGCGAGAAGCTCCCGGGGTATCTGAGTATGGCCTTTTTTGAGGCGCTGGATGACCGGACCGCTATCATGATGCTGCTGGACCACGCGAAGAGAAGCGCGGCTGCACGGGGGATCGGCAAGGTAATCGTAGGCATAAACGGTCATATGAATTACGGTATGGGTCTTTTATGCGACAATTTTGACAAGCCGGTGTCCTTTTGGTCTTCATTCAATCCGCCATATTACTATGATTATTTAAAAGGCCATGCCGACAATGAGCATGGCCTGGCATCATATGTTTTCGATCTTGCGTCGCTTGGTTTTGTTAAATACCGGTCTTTGTTCGCCAGGCTGAATAAACGTTTCAAGTACCGCGTAGCTGACTTTAAACAGTTGGAGCGGGAGGTTGAAATCTATACCCGGCTGATTAACGAGTGTTTTGAGGAGCATCCTTTGTATTGGGAGAGGACTAAGGAGGAGAATGGCGAAATGTATGAGGCTCTCCGACCATTCTTGCGGGGAGAGCACTTAATCTTTGCCGAAGATGAAGGCCGGGCGGTCGGCTACGTGCTTTGGCATCCTGATTTGAACGAACTGATTACGCCCGGCAAGTCGATCGGCTTGGCAACCTTGATCAAATATCGTATCGGCTGGCCTAGGATAACGAGGTTCAAGGTCGCGGAAATTGGGGTGTTGCCTAAATATCGAGGATCAGGGCTGATTTTCGGCCTTCTGCACAACTGCTTTTGCCTTGCTAAAGACCGGTATAGCCAGTGTGAGAGCGGCTGGATTATGGACGAGAATTTCCCTTCCCGAAGTCTTATCAGCCATTTTGGCGGTACGGAGTACAAGCATTACAAGGTGCTGGAGTTTGATGTATGTCAACGCCGATTTAAATTTGCGTGATGGGGATACGGACAAAATCTTGGACTAATAACGAGACAGAAGGATAAACGTTGACCCGTTGCGAAAATTTACTCCAGTCGCACGAGGCATTCAAGAATAGTAGGGGCCTAAGATGCTGACCGATAGTGTATTTTTAGAATACAAACCGAATTCCGGTTCCCGGAGAACAACGAGGAGTGATTTCACTCCTCGTTGTTCCATTAATGGGGAAATTATCTGTCGATAACGTTTTATTGGTGGTTTTGTCTCCTAGCGTATTGCTCAAAAGAGCGGCAGAGGAAGCGATTGCCTGAGGGGTTTGTCACCAGCAAATACATGCGATAACCTTACGAAGCCGACGCCTGATTAATCGGTTTCCGCCGGAAGGGGTTCGTGGGTGAGTTCGAAAAGCGCCGCGGTAAATTCGGCGACATGCTCCTTTTCGTCATTCATAAGTTTACAAAAGTGGGCTTTTACGCGGGAATCTTCAGCGTCATTCATATAACGCTGATACTTATTAATAGCGTGCAGTTCATCTTGGATGGCCTTCGTAATGCAGCGGATCGCCGGCAAATCTTTTTTATTCGGCGGAATTACCGCTACATCGGCCTCTTTTTCCGGGGCTTTTTTCATGGGCGCCCATTTCGGCTTGCCTACCGGCCGTTGCATCACCAGAAAGCCGAGGTCTTCCTCTTCGAACATTTCAGCCTGTACTGGGTCGAACAGGGTTACTAATCGCATTGTTTCAACATAATGCTGCATTTCATCTTCGGTCACGTCCAAAAAGAGTTCATCCATACAAGTTTCGGCGGCACAGGTCAGATAGTCGGCAATTGCGCCGCGTTCATCCGCTGCTGCGTCCCGGAGCAGGTATAAATCGGGGTGGTTAGGGCACTCATCGACGTCAGGCTCGCATGACGGGGGACAGCTATAACCGGCTTTGGCCGGATAACATACGTGCTTAGCCATAGGTTTCCCCTCCTATATTATGGTCAATATATTATATGAGTAAAAAGGAAAAGTGTTTAAATTATTTTATGTTTTGGTTTGGGCTGTAGGTTTCTCCAATAAATGTGTAGCGCATGATAGGCAGGGGTCGAATGAGCGTATGATACGGCCGGGGATAACATATTTAAGTTCCGGGGCTGGTATCTCCGTGCCGACCAGGGCGGTTTCGGCCGGACCCCGCCGGCCGTGCTCGTCTTTCGGGGAAAAGTTCCATGCAGTGGGGGTGATGATGTCGTATCTTTCCACCCGGTCTTGCTTGATTCGTGCGCAATGGAGCAGGGTGCCCCTCATGGCGTCGGTAACGGCAATCGCTTCAGTGCGGACAAGTTCTTTTTTCTGGTTTAAAGGCGGATCTCCGGGGCGCAGCTTCTGTAACCATTCTTCGATGAGCTCGGCTATCAAAAGCGTTTCAAGGGAACGGGCGACAATCCTGTCCATTGTTGATCTTCCACCGCGGTAAAAGCCATTAATGAGCATTCTGGCAAGCGGTCCCCCTTCGTAATGTCGCCCCCGATATAGAACGGATTTTGTCCAGGAATAGGCTCCCGGTTTACGCGGAGCGGGTATCGTTTCATCTTCTTCCGATATTCTTCCCCGCTCGAACCAGGCTCTGGAGATGTCTTCCCGGATCAGATCGATTTTCGGCCTGGTAAGCCGTCCGCCATCTAAGACGCCTGGCTGCCACAGATTATGCTCATTTTTGCCACCGAAGCTGAATAGCCCGAAGGAGAGAAACTGTCCCGATGTTTCCCCAATGTGATAGTAATCTTCATAGTATTTCGCGATGAGGTCGGTATCCGGAAGCAGACAGGTTCGGATGAAGTCCAGGACATCACGTACAAGTGAAAGTGCCTGATTTATTTTATCCGCCGTAGGCGCGACCGCGACCCCGCCATGGACAAAGCTATGCTGGTGAGGGGCCTTCCCTCCAAACAGGGCGAGAAGCTGATGGCTCTTTTCCGCCGCTTTGACCGCCCCGATATAATGCCCGGCAAGGCGGCGGTTGTCGTCGATGTCGAGGCGGCAGTCGCAACAGTTTTGATTAAGAAAAGGCGGTTCATTCGGCATTATGACGAAGTCAGGTAGCCCGAAGAAATAGAAGTGGCGGATATGATTCTGGAGAAAGTCGGCTCCGAACATGATATTCCTCAGATATTGGGCGTTTTCGCCGATGTCGTTGTCGTAAAACTGGTCCAAAAGGTAGCTGGCCACCGCTCCGTGGGCGGTGGAGCAGATGCCGCAGATACGCTGGGTCATATAAACCGCGTCTGTGACATGCCTGTTCCGCATGATATATTCGAAGCCGCGGAACATGGTGCTACTGACATCGGCCTCAACAATAGTTCCTTCATCGACTGTGAGTTCCACACTGAGCAGGCCGCTTAGGCGGGTAACGGGACTGAGCAGAATTTTGTTTACGCTCATACTTTCTCTCCTTTACCGGCCGATGGCTGTTGCCCAGTTTTCCCAGTCTTGAATTTTTGCGGTAGTGGAGTAAAGAAAGGCGACGAGCCATCGGGAAAGTCCTGATTTGTGCAACCGATACAGGGGGTATTTGCTTTAACCGGCCAGCTTACGTGATTGATCCATTGCCGATATGGGCAGTCGGCACCGGTGCGGGGCCCGGAGCAGCCCAGGGAAAACATGCACTCGATATCGCCGAGGTTTTCTGCGAACTCTTTGTTGTCAAAGTATGAACGTCGCTGGCAATGCCGGTGAACGGTAACTCCATAGAAGAGGCTGGGCCGGTTGAGGTCGTCCAGTTCCGGAACTCCGAACATCAACAGGTGGGCCAATGTTCCCACAAGCCAGTCGGGATTTACCGGGCAGCCGCTGACGTTTATCACCTGCCGATTGAGTACCTGGCTTACTCCGACCGACCCCGTCGTGTTAGGAGCGGCTGCGGAAGCGCCGCCGAAGCTTGCACATGTGCCTGCTGCGACGACGTACTGTGCGGCTGCTCCTAGGCGATGGACCGCTTCCAGGGCTGTTATTGGTCCATTCTCGGTTCGGGCGATAATGTTGTAGATGCCGCCGTCTTTTAACGGTATAGCTCCTTCGACAATCAGGGTAAATGGGCCGAAGTAGCCTTCGACGGCGTGCTTCAGTAGCTGGAGAGCGTCGCTGCCTTGGGCCGCCATGAAGGTGTTGCTGTATAATAGATTAATCATGTCGGTAAAAACCTGGTGTAAGTAAGGATAGGTCGTGTTCATGAAGGCAATGTTGTTGTCGCCGCTGTCGCTTGTTTCCAGCCAGATTACCGGTAGTTTTTTACCAGGATTATTCGACAGATATTGTCGAACGGCAGGCAGTATTTTGGCCGATAACGTATTGCTGTTAGAGTCCGCGTTGTCTTGGCACAATTGCAGGAAATCGGCTTTTTCCATAAGTCACCTCGATTCAGTTTTATATCAGAATATGCCAGGCAACGGTCAGGCAATTACTTCTTCGTCAAATTTCCGCCCAAAGGTGCAAGTCAAGTGCGTTGCGTTGATAGAACGGGAAAAGCTTAAAACGATAAGGGAGCCTGGTTACAAAAAGTAATACGGTTATGATTTAGCTTATCCGGCGAAGATCTGTGTTCGTCGACATATGGATTTTGGCATAAAAATTGCATCCCTATAGCTTCAGGATGCTACGGCTCAGCCGACAATGCGGGAGATAATATGGCGAGATTACGTAAAACAATAAATGAACACCTTCTTGAAACTAAAAACCTTCAACAGGTGCTGGATAATCTTCCGGAGCCGATCTTTGTAACGGATTGCCGCGGGAATGTGCTGCTCGCGAATTCGGCTACTGCCCTGACTTTAGATATGACGCTGGACAGGCTGCTGAAAACAAACGTTAACGAGCTTGTCAGCAAGGGTTACTATACGAACTCAAATGTGATGGAAGCGGTCAAGAATAAGCGTGCAGTTAGCGGCGTCCTCAAAACAAACCTCAATCTCATCTATGCCTCCACAAGCACGCCTGTGTTTGATGAAGCGGGGAAGGTCACGCTTGTTATTACGACTGCACATCCCGGAGATTCGGGTGAAAGCTGCCAGAGTAGAGAGGAGAGCGAACTTGTAGACCGCCGGAAAAGGGAAATCGAATACCTGCGCAATCGGGTTATGGATGATGCCGATATTGTGGCGGAAAGCCGGCTTATGCGCCAAGTTTTGCTCGCTGCGCATACTCTTTCGCAGACCAACAGCACTGTGCTGTTAATTGGTGAATCAGGCACAGGTAAAGAGGTATTGGCAAAATATATATACAGGCACAGTAAACAAGCTGCCGAGGCATTTATCGCCGTAAATTGCGCGACTTTTCCCGAGAATCTGGTAGAGGCTGAGCTGTTCGGCTATGAGAAAGGCGCTTTTACTGGCGCCAAGGCGGAGGGGAAGACCGGTTTGTTTGAGGCTGCCCACAGGGGCACGCTTTTTCTCGACGAGATTTCCGAGCTGCCTCTCCATCTTCAGTCTAAGCTGCTTAGGGTGCTGGAAACTAGCGAGGTTAGGCGGATCGGCAGTAACTTTGACCGAAAAATCAGCTTTAGGTTAATTGCCGCTACCAACAAGGATTTGCAGAAAATGACCGAAGAGGGCAGCTTCCGAAACGATCTCTATTACCGGCTAAACGTTATACCGATTCGCATCCCGCCTCTCAGGGAGCGTCCCGAAGATATAATGGCTCTCGCCAAGAAATTCCTGGCCGACTTTAACAAGCGCTACGAGACGGCAGCCGAACTTGACTTGGATACGCTGGAAGTTTTTCAAAGGTACAGTTGGCCGGGCAATGTGCGGGAACTTAGAAACCTTGTCGAGCGGCGAGTAATAAGCGGGCTGCAGGACTATCCGGATGAAAGCGTCAAGATGGCTGCCGGGGTTCAGCGTGATCTGTTCCAGGACTATTTCAAACAACTTGGCGCAAAATACACGCTTAAAGATGTAATGGGTAAGATTGAAGAGCGATATATCAGATATATGCTGCAGGCCTGCGGCGGTCGTGTCGGTGAGGCGTCAAAGAGACTGGGTGTTTATAGGACGGTATTATACAGAAAACTAAAGGCCTATGATAAGACAAAAAATAGTTACTAGCAAAAGTGGGTATGTACCTCGAACGGTACATACCCACTTTTGCTAGTGATGTGTGGTCATCTTGCAGATTGTTCCGGCAGGGTTGCGGTCGATCTTTTGAAAGTGATTATCAGAAATAATGTACCGTTTTTGGTACATTGATTGGCCGGTAATTGTCTGATTGTTCCAAAAAAGGTACTGGTTTCAATTAAGGTGAAAAGTAGCGGTCCTTAAGCTGAGACTGTGTTGGCGGGGCATATTTGATGTGTTTCGCTTGTTGGCATATAAGTTGCGTTATATAGGTGCATTATTCTGGTTATTGCCAAAGGAGGACTGAATTTATGTCAAAACTGATAACCGCTGACCAGGCCGCGAACCTGATTAAGGATGGTGCGACAGTTGCCGCCACAGGGTTTGGCCTGGCGGGCTGGGCTGAAGAGGTGGCACAGGCCATCGAGAAACGTTTTCTAGAGTCGGGGCAGCCCAGGAATATAACGTTAATGCACGCCTCGGCCATCGGCGACTGGAAGGAGCGCGGAACAACCAGGCTCGGCAAGGAAGGTCTGGTTAAACGCTGGATAGGTGCCCATATAGGTTCCTCTGCTAATATGTCGCGTCTTGTGGCCGAGAACAAGATCGAAGCCTATTGCCTGCCGCAGGGCTCGATCCTCCATCTTTTCCGTGAAATCGCCGCCAAGCGCCCCGGCCTTTTTACGAAAGTAGGTCTGGGAACTTTCGTTGATCCGCGCCTGGACGGCGGGAAAATGAATCCCATGACCACCGCGCCTATCAATAAAGTTGTGGAATTCGAAGGGGAGGAGTGGCTGTTCTATCCGACCTTCCCGATAAATGTCGCGATCATTCGCGGCACTACGGTCGACGAACACGGCAATCTGACGATGGATAAGGAGGGTCCGCTGGTTGAAGCGCTGCCGGTGGCTCAGGCGGCTAAGAACAGCGGCGGCATCGTAATTGTTCAGGCAGAGTATTTGGCCAAGGCCGGAACGCTACACCCCAAGGCTGTTCGCGTTCCCGGCATACTTGTAGATTATATCGTGGTCGCCAGCAAACAGGAAAGCAGCTGGCAGACGGAAGGACTTTATTATAGTCCGGCCTTTGCCGGCGAGATCAAGGTGCCTCTTAACAACATCCCTGAGCTGCCGATGGACGATCGTAAAATTATTGCCCGGCGGGCGGCAATGGAACTTATTCCCGGCGCCATCGTCAACCTGGGGGTTGGCATACCCAGCGACGTCGCCGCAATTGCCGCCGAAGAAGGCGTCAGTGACCTGATGACCATGACTACCGAGGTGGGAGGCATTGGCGGCGTTCCGGCCAGCCTGCCCAATTTCGGTCACTCGTATAACGTTGAAGCCGTGGTTGAACATCATGCCCAGTTCGACTATTACGACGGCGGCGGTATCGACGTGGCTTTCCTCGGTCTTGCCCAGACAGATACGTCCGGCAACGTCAATGTCAGCAAATTTAAGGGCCGGGTAGTCGGCTGCGGCGGCTTTGTCAATATTACGCAAACTTCCAAGAAAGTGGTGTACTGCGGCTCTTTTACCGCCGGGGGACTTGAGGTTACCGCGAAAGACGGCAAACTGGTCATCGTCAACGAAGGCAAAAACAAGAAATTTGTTCCCCAGGTCGAGCAAATCACCTTCAGCGGCAAATATGCGGCCAAAGTCGGACAACCGGTGGTGTATGTGACCGAGCGGGCCGTATTCACCCTGGAGAATGGCGAGATGACCCTTGTGGAAATCGCCCCGGGGATCGACCTCGAAAAAGACGTGCTGGCCCTGATGGACTTCAAACCACGCATTTCACCCAACCTGAAAACAATGCCGGCCGGCATTTTCCGGCCGAAGTGGGGCGAACTGAAGCCGCTTATCGAAGCCAAAGTGAAAGGTTGATGAATATGGCAGACAAATCGCTGACTCCAGAGCAGCAAAGATTGCAGATGCTGGCGCGGGAATTCACCGCCAAGCACATTATGCCGGTTGCCGCCGAATACGACCGTAGCGGCGAATTTCCGCTGTTTATTGTTGAGGAGGCCAAGAAAGCCGGCCTCATCTGCAACGCTGTTCCCGTCGAATACGGCGGGGCAGGTTACGATTCGGTGTCGCAGGCGGCGATTGTTGAGGAGTGGGCCTATGGCTGCGCCGGTTTTGCCACCACGCTCGGCGGTAACGGGCTAAGCTGCTACCCCTTGCTTATCGCCGGAACGGACGAACAGAAGAAGCTGTATTTCAGCCGCATCGTTGCCGGTGGGCTGGCGGGCTTTGCCCTGACCGAGCCGGGGGCCGGTTCGGATGCCGGCGCTGTTGCCACCACCGCCAAGCTGGACGGCGACGAATGGGTGCTGAACGGCACGAAGTGTTTTGCGACGAGCTGCGGTTTTGCCAGCATTATGATTATCTTCGCCAGCACCAATCCATCACTTGGCGTTAAAGGCCTCAGCGCCTTTATCGTCGAGAAAGAACGCCCAGGCCTTACCGTTGGGGCTGTTGAGCATAAGTTGGGCATTCGCAGCTCTAACACCGTCGAACTGCTCCTGAAAAACGTCCGTATTCCCAAGAACCATCTCCTGGGTAACGAGGGCGAGGGCATGAAAATTGCCATGAAAACCCTCGACATGGCTCGACCGATGGTGGCCTCCCAGGGAGTGGGCATTGCCCGGCGTGCGCTCGACGAAGCCGTCAAATTCGCCAAACGCCAACTGGACGTAAACGGCAAACCACTGGCCGCCAACCAGAGCGTAGCCTTTAAACTGGCCGATATGGCCATCCGGACCGAGGCTGCCAAGCAGCTGGTCCGCAATTGCCTGCGGCTAAAGGATGCCGGCTTGCCCTACACCATGGAAGCGGCCATGGCCAAGACCTTCGCCACCGACACCGGTATGCGGGTAGCCGCGGATGCCATGGAAATCATGGGCGCGTATGGGTATTCGCAAGATTCGGTGGTGGAAAAGCTCGTGCGCGACGCCAAAATCCAGCAGATTTACGAAGGTACGAACCAAATCCAGCGCCTCGTCATTTCGGGAATCCTTCTCAAAGACTAGGCAAAGCGAGATGAAGATAGGGGGTTAACGCATGAGTTACACATTAACGGAAGAACAACAGCTTATACAGCAGACGGCTAGGGAATTCGCCCAGGAGTACGTCGTGCCGTCGGTTGCTGAATGCGATAAAACCGGCGCCCATCCGGGAGAAGTCGTCAAAAAAATGGCCGAATACGATTTTCTCGGCCTGCATCTGCCGGGCGAATACGGCGGTGCGGAAGCGGGTTACCTGAGCTACATCCTTACGGTCGAGGAACTCGCCAAAGTCAGTGGCGCTGTCGCGGCTATCCTGGTGAACCACGCGTCGGCCGCCGCTTACGCGGTCAGCCGTTGGGGCAGCGACGCCCAGAAAAAAAACTGGCTGACGGCCATGGCTAAAGGCGATATCCTCGGCGGGATGGCCGGCCTTGAGCCCGGCGCCGCTCCCGGCGTTGGCGCCGACAGGTTGGTGGCTGTCCGCGAGGGCGATACATACCGCTTGACAGGCATGAAGACCTATGTCGCCAATGGCGGCGCAGCCGGCGTCTACATAGTATTCGCCGTTACCAATCCCGAGGCTGGCGCTAAAGGCCTCAGCGCTTTCATTGTGGACGCCAAGGCTGCCGGGCTTAAGGTTAACCGGCTTATCGGCAAGATGGGCCTCAGAGGCTGCCAATGGGCCGAACTCGTTTTCGACAACGTCAAAGTCCCCGCCGACGGCCTTCTCGGCGGCGAGGGCGCGGGTGCGGCTATACTGGCCGAGATCCAGGCGGTCACCGGCGTTGCCGAGGGGGCGATCGTCGTCGGTATCGCTCAGGCGGCAATGGAAGATGCCGCCAAGTACGGTAAGCAGCGTATCCAGTTTGGTCGGCCGATTACCAGCTTTCCGGCCATCCAGACCATGCTGGCCGAGATGGCTGCGAACATTCACCTGACAAGGCTGGCGGTATACCATGCGGCAGATCTCGTCGATAAGGGCGAACAGCTAGCGGTGGAGGCGGCCATAATCCGGTTGTTTGCCGGTCGCATCGGCAAGAGCGCTCTTATAGACGTCATTCAGATCGAAGGCGGGTACGGCTATAGCGAAGAGATGGCGGCTTCCCGTTTTTATCGCGACGTCCAAGGCGTTATCCTTAAAAGCAGCTCGGCTGACTTCCCGGAAAAAACGATTGTTGCTGAAGTGTTGGCCTAAACGCTCTATTGAAAAGGAGAAGACAATGTCAAAAATACTTGTCTGCTATAAATGGGTCCTGGACGAACAGGATATCAGGGTTAATGCCGCCGACGCCTCGCTCGACTTAAGCCGGGCCAAATACAAAATAAGCGACTACGATAAGAACGCCATCGAAGAAGCCGTGTTATTGCAGGAGGGCCAGGGAGCGACGGTTGACGCCGTTACTTTCGGCGGCGACGCCGTGAGGCAGTCGCTCAAAGACCTCCTTTCCCGCGGGCCGGACAAGGTATACTACATAGCCGACCCGGCCGCCGATAAGGCCGACGGCTACGTGACGGCCGGCGTTCTCGCCGTCGCCGCCCGCAAAACGGGTCCCTACGACCTGATCATCTGCGGCGAAGGGAGCGCCGACGCCTACAACCAGCAGGTAGCGCCACGTCTGGCAGCCAGTCTCGGCCTGCCGGCGATCACCTATGTCCAGTCGCTCAAGCTCGAAGACGGCCGCGTCGTCGCCACCCGCAAGCTGGGCGACTGCACCGAAGTGGTAACAGTCGAAGGCCCCGCGGTGGTGAGCGTAGTGCCGGAGATAAACAAGCCGCGTATTCCCAGTCTCAAGCAGGTGCTGGCCGCTGCGAAGAAACCCTCGGAAGAGATAAAAATCGCCGACCTTGGCCTTTCGCCCAGGCAACTTGCCGCTAAGACAGTCACCCTTACGGTCAAGGGCTTTGTCATGAACCGCAAAAACGTCCTCTTTAAAGAGCCAGCACAGGCCGATAACGTCGCCAAACTTGCCGCCGCACTTGCCAAAGAAGGCGTGTGTTAGAGGAAAGGAGCCTTAATATGCCGGGAATACTCATCTTCTCCGAAAATAATGCCATTGCCTTAGAACTCGTCACCGCTGGCCTCGGACTTAAAGCTACAATGAATCATTCGCTCTGCGCCGTCGCTCTTTCAGAGGCTGATGCAACTGCTCTCGCCGCCGCCGGCGCCGATAAAGTCGTTTTGCTGACAGGGCAGGACTGGCCGGAAGGCTGCGCACAGCCGATAGCCGAGCTGGCGGCCAGGGAACTGGCCGCAGTTATCCTCATTGGCGGCACTGCCCGCGGCAAGGATATCGCCGCAAAGGTCGCCAACGAGCTGGACGCCGGGCTGGTAACCGAAGCGCAGACTATCGAGATTGCCGAGGACAAGCTGCAAACCACCCGTCTCAAGTACGGGGGACTGGCGGTGGCCTGCGAGGCTACTGTCCTGCCGGCCGTTGTTACCATCGCCCCCCGCACCTTCGACAAGGCGGTGGCCGGTGGCGGCCAGGGCCAGATTACTTCTCTCGCGGCGACCGGGGGCGATCCGCGGGTGAAAGTCAGCGAGCTTTGCCCGATAGAGCGCCAGGGCGTCGATATTGCCGCTGCCGCCCGTATCGTCTGTGTCGGCCGCGGCCTGGCCAAAAAGGAAGACCTGACCTTGGCCGAAGACCTCGCAAAGGCGCTGTCGGCGGAAATCGGCTGCACCCGCGGCATCGCCGAGGACTACCACTGGCTGCCGGTCGAGCGTTATATCGGCATCTCCGGCCAGAACATCAAAGCCGAGCTCTACTTGAGCCTGGGCGTGTCCGGCCAGGTGCAGCACGTCGCCGGCATCCGCGACGCCAAAGTGATCGTGGCGGTGGACACGAACGAGAAGGCGCCGATTTTTGCAGCCGCCGATTATGGTATCGTCGGCGATTTATACGAAGTTGCCCCGCTCATTACCGCCGCGCTTAAAAAGTAACAATAACCGCCGTTGGGAGTTGGTTAAATGTCGGCTGACGAAAAATTCGACGCAATAATTATCGGCGCCGGACCGGCGGGGTCAGCCTGCGCTTATGTGCTGGCCCGCGAAGGCAAGAGCGTTCTTCTGGTGGAACGGGGCGTAACCGCCGGCAGTAAGAATGTCACCGGCGGCCGTCTCTACACCTATGCTCTGGAAATGGTGGAACCGGGCCTTTACAAACGGGCGCCGCTGCAGCGCAAGGTTGTGCGCGAGCAGATAATGATGCTCGGCGCCAAGAGCGCTGTGACTGTCGATTACGCCGACTTCGAGTTCGGCGAGGAGGTGCCCCAGTCATACACGGTGCTCAGGGCTCCTTTCGACGAGTGGTTCGCGGCCGAGGCCGAAGCCAAGGGTGCGATGGTCGCCACTGGTATTCTGGTGGACGAGCTGCTTGAGGAGAACGGAAAAATTGTCGGCATCAGGGCCGGCGAGGACGAAATGTACGCCGATGTCGTTATCGCCGCCGACGGCGTCAATTCGCTCATCGGCCAGAAGGCCGGACTTAGGGACGACATCACGCCCCATCTGGTCGGCGTTGGCGTTAAGGAAATCATCGAGTTGCCGGACGACGTCATCGCCGCCCGCTTTAACCTGAGCGGCGACGAAGGTGCGGCCAGGCTGGCGCTCGGCTGCACCGAAGGCACTTCGGGCGGCATGTTCCTCTACACCAATAAAGGCAGTGTTTCTCTCGGGATTGTCTTTAATCCCGAGCAGGCGGCAAAAAGGGGCAAAAAAATCCAGGAAATCCTTCAGGACCTGAAGATGCACCCGGCCATAGCGCCGCTCATCGAGGGCGGGACGACGGCCGAATACGGCGCCCATCTTGTCCCTGAGGTCGGGCTGAGCGGCATGCCGAAAAAGCTCTACTGCGACGGGCTGGTCATGGTCGGCGACGCTGCCGGTTTCGGCATCAACACCGGCATGATAATCCGCGGCATCGACCTGGCCATCGTCAGCGGCCTGGCGGCAGCCAACGCCGTTATTGAGGCCGCCGATGCGGCCGCCGTCGGGCCCCTTTACGAAAAGCAGCTGGAGAAGCTTTCCCTTATGCCCAGCATGAGGCTGTTCGCCGGCTGGCACAAAATCCTCGAGATGCCGCGCATGTTCAGCGAATATCCGGCGTTGGCCAACGATGCCATGAAGTTTATGTTCACCGTCGACGGCAAAGTGCCGGCAAGAATGGACAAAGCCATGCTGCAGATCGTCGGGCGGCACGTCACTTTCGGCCAGTTGCTGGCCGATGGCTGGAGGGGGTATAGAGCGCTATGACAATCAAGCGGCAAAGTGCCGAGGAACTCCTTGGGCTCAACAAGTTCACCGTTGACGAGGGCCATCCGCATATCGTGCTAGACAAATCGATATGCGCTAGGTGTGACGAAAAGCCGTGCCTGGTGGTCTGCCCGGCTGTGCTTTACACGCTGAAGGGAGGGGAAATAAACTTCGATTACGCGGGCTGCCTGGAGTGCGGCACCTGCCGGGTTATGTGCAAGGACAAGGGAATAACCGGCTGGAATTATCCGCGGGGTACTTTCGGGGTGTCGTTCAGGTATGGGTAAAAAATACATCTGATTGAGGTATCCCGGACCTTAAGACAAAGAAGGAGGCTGGAAATGGGTAACAACGAGCAAAAATTCTACGGTTGGTACATGGTTGCGGTATTATGGATTATCTATCTCATCAATCTTGGTTTCCCGCTTTACGGCGGCGCCGTCATCAACTCGTTCATGATCAAGGATATTCCGATGGATAGGATGACTTACGGCGCGGGCTTTTCGCTGACCAACCTTTTCGTCGGTCTGGGCGCCATCCCCGCCGGTATGGCGGTAATGAAGTACGGTATCAGAAAGACCTTCGCGATGGGCGCGGTGATTCTGGTCATCGGTACCGTATGGTTGTCCCAGGTGGCCACCCAGCCCTGGCACTACCTCATTGGTTTCGGTGTCTTGAATGGCTTTGGCATGGCTATGGGCACGATGCTGCCGCTGGCGACCACGGTTACCCGCTGGTTCGTCAGGTACCGCGGCCGGGCGATGGCTATCGCTATGACCGCTTCCGGTTTTGCCGGCTTCATCGCCTCGCCGGCCATAAACAAGTTCATTCAGGCCACCGGCGGCAATTGGCGTCTCGCCTGGCTCTGCGTTACCGCCGCCTGTGTCATCGCCGGAATCATCGCTTTCATGTTCATCAAAGAACGGCCGCAGGATCACGGCCAGATCCCCGACGGCCGGGAAGCGACCGAAGCCGAGAAAGCGGCGGCCGCCGCCAACCCGCTCTACACCAAATATGCCTGGACACCGTCCGAAGCTTACAAAACCGCCTCCTACTGGCTTACTGTCCTTGCCGCCGCCTGCAGCCAATGGCCGTTCTTTTTCTTCACCGCCCACTGGATTATGCACCTGCGCGGTAAAGGTATCAATCCCGCCGACGCCGCCTTCGCTATGGGCATCTTTACCATGGGCGGCATCGCCGGCCGACTCATCAGCGGTTGGCTGATGGACCGGATTCCCGCCCGCTTCGTCATGATGCTCGGGTTATGCTGTTACTTTGTCGGCTCTTTCCTGGCTCTTCAGGCCAGCCCGTCGTCTCTCACGGTGGTTTACATAGCCGCCGCGTGCTACGGCGCCGGTTTCGGCTGGTGCTTCGTCGCCCAGCAGACCATGCTCGGCCATTTCTTCGGCCCGGCCGCCTTCCCCAAACTCAACGGCAACCTGCTGGCCATCAGCGCCGTCCTCGTTTCCGGCGCAGGTATTGTCGGCGGCCGGCTGTTCGACATCTTCAAAGGCTACAACGAAGCCTTCTACCTCAACGTGGCTATGGGCGTGCTTGGTATCGTCCTGCTGATATTCACCACTATGCCTAAAGCGCCTAACGCCAGCGACAGCGCTCCCAGCGTCAAAGCCTAGGAAACTTGGAAACTAGGGCTCGGAGGCGCAAAAGCTACTAGGGGGGATGCCGGCCGGGAGATTAGTTAGTCGGAAAGCAACCGTTACTCTATATCAGGAGGGAAAAACGTGAGAAAACTGTGGACAATCGTTCTTATTGCCCTATTTACCTTCGCGCTCTCGACTACCGCGTTTGCCGCCCAGACTTTCAACGACGTACCTGCCAAGCACTGGGCCTATGACGCGGTAGCCACGCTGGCCAAAGCCGGAGTAATCGAAGGCTACGGCGACGGCACTTTCCGCGGCGACAAGCTCATGAACCGCTACGAGTTTGCCATCGCCACCGTTAAGGCCATCGACCGCTTCGACAAAGCCGACGAAGCTCAGAAAAAGCTTATCGACAAGCTGTCGGCCGAGTTCGCGGCCGAGCTCAACCGCATGGGCGCCCGCATGGCCAAGGTGGAAGCCAAGACCAGCACCTGGCTTGTCGGCGGCGACCTCCGCTTCCGCTATTTCGCCAACGATCCCAAGTATCCCAACGCCACCAAACTCGGCGGGGCGGACACCACCGACTGGCGGCTGCGCCTCAAATTCAGCGGCAACATCAACGAAAATGCCACCGTTCAGGGCCGCCTGGCCACCAACTACGGCAACAAATTCGGCAACAATTCGGTTGCAACTGAACCTTTCGGGTCCACCGTCTATATCGACACTTTCAACCTGACTTCCAAGGGCTTTCTCGGGCTCGACACTTTCCGGCTGGGCCGCACGCCCCTCGACTTCATCGGCAACGGCCTTCTCGGGAAACCGCTCGGCGTCGACGGCGTCACCTTGTACAAGACTTTCGGCGACACCAAGTTCATCGGCTTCACCGGCAACATCAAAGACTCCACTGCCGTTGGCGCCATCAAATCCCCGAATCAGCTGACGACCGCCCAGTTTGCCTACGATGTGTCGAAAGACTTCAAGATGGGCCTCGGCTACTACTGGGCCGATATCCCCGGCACCAGCAATGCGGCTACCACCGGTATGCTGGCCGAGAGCGGCTCTTTCTCGACTTCCCACGGTTATGACCTGTCTTTCAAGTACAAATTTAGCGGCCTGACCCTGTTGGGCGACTTTGTCGGCACAACCCTGAGCAAACCCGTCGGCGTTGCTGGCAGCCCCAAAGGCTGGGCCATCCAGCTGTCGAACGGCAACGGCCCGGGCGCAACGGCCGCCTACTACCAGACATCGTTCCTGCTTGTCCGTCCGACCGTGAGGGGCGCCAGCGCCTGGATGGTGGGGTATCGCAGCATCGATCCCGGAACCATCCCCTCCGGCGCCGGCGGCTTCGATACGGTCGCCGTCTCCTACGCCGCCACTCCCTTCAACACGTACATGCATGGCACCGATAACGTAAAAGCCCTTTATCTGGTGTATCAGACGGTCATGGACAAAAACGTCGTCCTATCCTTCGAATACCAGGATATTAAGGTCAAAAACCGCGCCATGACCCCCAGCCTGACCTCGAACAGCCTTGATAACACCTATATGGTCAAGGTCGATTGCTACTTCTAAAATCACGACAGTAGTTCGGAATCCGATAGAAGCCCGGATAATTATTCGGGCTTCTATCGGAATTCTTGAGATGCTTTCGCCATTATTCCGGGTACCTGGCATGGGGGGGTAACTCGTGCTCGTCAAATACCGGCATTATAAGCTCCGGGAAATGATCGACCTGCTGACAAAAGAGCGCATTTATTTTTCGCGCGGCCAATCCGTAATTCGCGGACGCCATATCCCTGACGCGATTTTTTTAGCGGTTGCCGCAGGCGATGACGAGCAGACGGGCACAGTTAAAATCGGCTGTGAGATTTTTAATAATACTGACGGGGTAAGGGAAATAATCGCAAAAGCAGATTTTAACTACGACGAAGAGAACGGCAAATTTCTGAGGTATTGGAAAATATCCTTTAAATATTCGATAAATAGCATTCAACTGCTGGAAATGGTCGTGACCGGTCTGGAAATGGCCCTGGGAAGTTCACCGTTTCTTCTTTATGCTTCTTCTTGGCAGAAAACGCTGGCCGATTACTACCGATTTATGACATCGCCGCTGCCTAAGGTGAACTATGAAGCGGTGATGAATGAACTGGGGTACGGGGAGCATCTTCAGACGCCTGGTGAAATAGAGACGGATGACGAACCGGATTATCTGATCGCGCCGTATAAAAAAAGATGGTGGGCCGCGTGGGTCAGCGGCGACCACATTGTACCGCTTTTTGCATCACAGGCTGAGGCTTCGCGGTTTCTCCGCGAACGGGCCGCTTGCAGTTCTTTGAATAAGGTTGTTATCGGAAGCATACCGGCAATAAGCCGGAACAGGATGCCGAACCCTTATGTGTTAGTCGACCATGGAAGAAGCGCCACGGAGAAGGTCGCCTGGCTGCAGACCGAGATTGACCGTCTGCGAAGGCAATCCGCCATACGTCTTCCTGAGGCGAGCAATAATTATAAATGATGTTGATGCGGAGGAAATTGCTGTGGAGAAGCTGAGAGCGCTGAGCGGTGTAATGGAAATAATCCGGGACGTGAGCGCGTGGGACTGCAGTGTGCTGCTCTGCGACGCCGAAGCTATCATTCTTAAGTATGCCGACGCGAAAACTTTTCCGGCAAACGTGACGATCGGGGAACCGGCGCCAGGCGGCCTGGCAAAAAACGCCATTGAAACCCGCAAAATAGCAACCGGCATTATCCCGGCGCGGGTGTACGGCGTTCCCCTCAAAGCCATCTGTTACCCGATAATCGAAGAGGACGGGACAATCTCCGGGGTTATAGGCACTGCGACCACCCTCAAGGTACAGGAGCAGCTCCATACTACAGCCCAGGCAATGGCGGCGACCTCCGAGGAGATGGCGGCGACGACCGACGAGCTGTCGAAAGCGGCCGAGAAGCTTGCAGGCAACCTTACAAAGGCGAAATCCTCGGGTGAGTCGGTGCTGGGCGAGATCAACAAGACCAACGACATTCTCCGGTTTGTCAGCGATGTGGCCAGCAATTCAAACCTTTTGGGACTCAATGCGGCAATCGAGGCCGCCCGGGCCGGTGAACACGGACGGGGGTTCGCCGTTGTCGCCGAGGAGATACGCAAGATGGCAGACAACAGTTCCCAATCGGTGCGCGATATCAGGGAAATTTTGCAGAACATCCAGGCGGAGATCCGTGTCGTTGTCGAGATTGTCTCCCAAGCGGCCGAGCTTGGCGGCAACCAGCTGCTTGCTACCGATCAGATCAGAGCTACCATGCAGGATTTGGCGAATTCGGCCGCAGATATTGAAAGAGTAGCCGAGATTGCTTAGATAAGCGGTCGGCAAAACGGGCTTAGAGAGGAGCATATAGAGTGGAAAAACCCACCAGGCAACGGATTGTGGTCATCCTAATCCTGTTCGTGACATTGGTGGTCGCGTACCTCGACCGGGTCAATGTAGCAATTTTGGTCGCTGACGAAAAGTTTTTGACCGACATGGGCATTAAGGGCGATCCGGTTGCAATGGGGTCGCTTATGTCGGTATTCATGGCGACCTATGCGCTGTCGCAGTTCTTGCTGAGCCCGCTAGGCGACAGGATCGGGCCGCGCAAAGCGATGACCCTGGCGGTCCTTTTCTGGATTGGTTCCTGTTTTTACGGCGGTCTGGTGTCGGCTTTCGCCGGCATGATTGCTGCCCGCTTTATTCTCGGCATCGGCGAAGGCATGCACTGGCCAATGCAGATGAAGGTTGTGAAGAATTGGTTCCCGCCCCAGGAGCGGGCCAGGGCCAATTCAGTCTGGCTTGTAGGTCTGACAGCGGGAACGGCGATTGCCATGCCATTCCTGGTATGGGTTATCGGCACCTGGGGGTGGCGGTCGAGCTTCTTTGTTCTGGCGGCTTTAGGCTTCATACCGCTCATTCTCGTATGGTTCTTCATCACCGACTATCCCCGGCAGAGCAAAAGGATAAACCAGCAGGAACTCGCCTATATCGAGAGCGGTTTGCAGGCCGAAGAAGAGAAGCTGGCGCAGCAGAAGCCCGACCAGGGGACATCAATGTGGCAGCTCTGGAAAAGCTTTCTTTTCAATGTCGATTACTGGTTGTGCGTAATCTTCTATATCTTCAGCTGCGCCGTCTTTTTCGGACTGTTGACCTGGATTCCGTCCTTCCTGAAACAGGCGATGGGCTTTTCCTGGAAAAGCATGGGCTACTGGGCCAATGCTCCTTACGCAGTATCGATGATCGGGGGCCTCGCCGCCGGGTGGCTGACAGATAAGATTCCCCGCAAAGCGACGCTGGGTGTTATACACATGCTTGGGGCCGCGGTCGGCGTTTATGGGGCTGCCCACTCCACCGGGCAGATTGAAGCCGCGCTTTGGCTCATCCTCGCCGTTACGGCGCTGATGATCGGGCTGCCGGGACATTGGGCGATAATCCAGAAGGTTGTTCCACCTGCCGCCCTGGGCGCGGGTGCCGGAATGGAAAGTGCGTTAGGCAGCGCCGCGGGAGCTCTTACGCCGATGATCATCGGTTATTTCATCCAGGTCACCGGCAGTTATACCGGCGGGCTAATGGTTATGTCGGTGTTCGCCCTGATCGGCATGCTGGCGATGATCGCCCTCTGGATCCGCAAGGTGTAGTCGGGATAAAAAATACAAGGATATATCGCGGGCGATACATCCTTGCAGCGATTACTTATTTTGTTCGTAGGACTTTAGCTTCCGGTAAAGGATCGTCCGGTAGATCCCCAGTTGGTTCGCGGCCTCGCCGATGCGCCCCCCGCACGCTTTGAGAACGTTATGGATATATTTCTGTTCGACCGCCGATAAGACTTCCCGCAACGTGCCGCTGAGACCAAGTTGCTTGAAGATATCGACCGAATGGGAGCGATCTTGCGTATCGGATACTGCCATCTCAAGGCAGTAGGACGGGTAGTCGTGCAGGCTGCAGATAACCTTGCGCTCGATCAGGTTCCGGAGTTCACGCACATTTCCGGGCCAGTTCTGTTTGAGGAAGATATCCAAAGTTTGCGGGTCGAGCTCAACGTTAACATCGTACTTTTTGTTGAAGTGAGCCAGGAATTTGGCCGAAAGCGCGAGGATATCCTCCGGACGCTCTCTAAGCGGCGGCAGGCGTAGCGGAATAACATTCAGCCGGTAATACAGATCTCTGCGAAAAGCTCCCTGTTCAGTCATTTGCTCAAGGTCTTTATTGGTGGCGGCAATCAGGCGGAAATCGATTATGCGGTCGACGTTGCTGCCGATACGCCGAACCTCGCCTGTTTCCAGTACCCTGAGCAGTTTCGACTGCAGGGCAAGAGGCAGCTCGGCGATTTCGTCAAGAAATAACGTGCCG
Source organism: Sporomusaceae bacterium (assembly GCA_031460455.1). Lineage (NCBI taxonomy): Bacteria > Bacillati > Bacillota > Negativicutes > Selenomonadales > Sporomusaceae > Sporomusaceae bacterium. The sequence goes on along the minus strand of JAVKTQ010000015.1, from coordinate 35,056 downwards.
CGGTGAGCCGCTTCAAACAGGCCCATTTTTCCTTCGGTGTTGGCCCCGGTGAAAGCGCCTTTTTCGTAACCGAACAATTCGGATTCGACCAATTGTTCGGGAAAAGTCGCGCAATTGACGGCAAGGAATGCCTCCTGTGATCTTGTGCTATGCCGGTGGATATAGTTGGCCAGCACTTCCTTGCCGGAACCGGATTCGCCTGTTAACAGTACAGGGCTCTCGGTCTGGGCAATCTTGTGGGCCATAAGGAGAATTTGTCGCATTGCCGAGCTTTCGGCAACAATATCGGTTTTGTCGAGGACGCGGCTGCGCAGATATTCCATTTCGCGTTTGCGCCTGCATATATAATCGTCGTTGGTATGTTTAGGGTTTATACCCTTGGGGTAGCCTGTCGTAACAACCAGAATTACTTCGCCGTCGTCGTCAAGCACCGGTGTACTGGACGACATCATGGTAATACCGCGGGCGGTAATCAGCGGACCGCCGATAGCGCACTTTTTCTCGACTGCTTCTATAGCGTACGACCTGGTGTAATATTTCTTTTGGACCATGTCCTTAACATTGCCTTGTAGGAATTGATCCTGGGATATCCCTAATGTCATGGCGGCGGTGGAGTTGGAGATCAAGACATTTCCCTGCGCATCGGTTACAAAGATAGGATTGGGAAACTTGTCGAACAACTCGGAGAGATTCAAGGTATTGTCCTTTTTGGTTCTTTTATCGTTAGCCATCTTGTCATCTCCTCGTAATGGCTTTGGGAAAAATGCAAAGAGTCTGAAAATACTTAATTATACTTGTTCGGGATAATTCCTGCCGCCTAAGGTTACATAGAGAAACATAAATGGAATATTTTTGGTATGATATTTTGTCCAATGTACCATCAGCGGTACATATGGCGGCGTTCAATCAGCGAGGGTGTCGCCGCAAAGGTACCAAAATCAGCAGGTATCCGCTGACGGAAGGCAACAAAATGCTGATAATACGGTTTTTCCTGACGCCGAGGGCTTTTGGCACTGATATTGCTACACAGATATTTGCCTGGCACAAGGGCCGGGGGCTCTTGTATTCATAAGGGAGGGATTGGATGCTAATCATCGGAGAACTCATCAACACAAGCCGCAAAGCAATACGGGAAGCGGTCGAAGCACGAAACGCCGGATATATTCAGGAAGTGGCCCGTCAGCAGGCGGACGCCGGCGCAGATTACCTTGACGTAAACTGCGGGAATATGGTGGGGCAGGAACTGGAAATCATGCAGTGGTTAGTCGAGACCATCCAGCAGGCGGTTGATACGCCGCTGTGCATCGACAGCCCGGACGAAGGCGCACTGAGAGTGGGGCTAAGCCTGTTGAAGCCCGGCTATAAACCGATGATTAACTCCATCAGCGCCGAAGAAAAACGCTTTAAGGCGGTTGCCCCGCTGGTGCGGGAGTTTAATGCCAAAGTTGTGGCCCTGTGTATCGAAGATGCTGGTATGCCGGCTTCGGCTGAGGATAGACTGCGGATCGCCACCGAGTTGGTCAAGGCCTTGGAAATAGCGGGAGTAGCCCAGGACGATATTTATCTCGACCCGCTTGTCAAGCCGCTCAGTACAAACGACAGACATGGCTTGGAAGTACTGGACGCCATCAGACTCATAAAAGACAAATTCCCGGCGGTGCATTTTACCTGCGGCCTGAGTAACATTTCTTACGGCCTGCCGAATCGGGGGGTATTGAACAGGCTATTTGTAGTGCAGACAATGACGGCGGGAATGGACGGGTATATACTGAATCCCGCCGACAAAGCGATGATGGGCCTTGTTCACGCCTCGCGGGCCCTCCTTGGACAGGACAAATACTGCGCCAAATATCTCAAGGCCCATCGTAAGGGGCTGTACGAATAGCTTTCCGTTACTTTGTTTAAAAACGATTATTAATTAACAGGAGGCAATAGCATGAGTAAAATCGACCTTGTCAAGGCCATGACCGAGCTTGATGAAGATGCGGTGCTGGAGGGGGTAAAAAGCCAGCTTGCCGCGGGAGTTCCGGCAATGGAAATACTTGGCCAGCTGCAAAAAGGCATGGAAGGGGTCGGCAAGCTGTACGAAGCCGGCGACTACTACCTGTCGGAGCTGATCATGTCGGCCGACGTATTCGGCGGCGCGGCCGCGCTGCTTAATTCCGCCCTTACCGAGGGTGGAGAGATGAAAACCGTCGGTACCATGGTTCTGGGTACGGTAAAGGACGACATTCACGACATTGGCAAAAATATCGTTTCGACGATCCTGAGCTGCAACGGCTTCAAAGTAGTGGACCTGGGGGTAGATGTGCCGATAGCAACATTCGTTGAGGCCGTTAAGGCTCACAAGCCGCAAGTCGTCGGCATGTGCTGTCTGCTGACGACCGCTTTTGACATCATGCGGGATACGGTGGCGGCAGTCAAGGCGGCGGACAAAGGCGCCATTGTCCTGGTAGGAGGCGGCCCGGTGGACGCCAACGTAGGGAAATACGTGGGCGCGGACGGTGTGTGCAAGAACGCTTACGAGGCAGTGGAGGCCTGCAGGAAAATCGCGGGGGTGAACTAAATGGCCAGAGACACCATGACCGCCGAAGAACGGATTGTCGCGACCATCAACCTTGAGCCGGTGGACAGGGTGGTATGCGCGCCGATCATCGAGCAGTACGCCGGGCAGTTTGCCGGGATCACCAACAAAGAGTATATGTGGGACTGGGAAAAAGCAATGCAGGCCACGGAAAAAGTATGGGAAGCGTTCCCGGTATGGGACAGCAACGCTTATATGATCCACGGCCGCTACGCGCCCGTCGGTCAGAAGTGCGGCCCCGGCCGCCTGAGAATGCCTGGTACGGAGCTCGAGGACAACGCGCAGTATCAGATTATCGAGTTCGAAGCCATGACCAGAGACGATTATGCGCTGCTCAAGGACAAAGGGTTCATGGAATACCGGCTGACATTCCTGGAACGGGCTCATCAGGTCAGCCGCGAGGAGGTAACGGCTGCCCAGAAAGAAATGGCGAGGCTGCGCCAGGATGAGATCGATCGTACCCTCCGCCGCGGACAGAGCCTGACCTGGGGAGCGATTATGGGCGTGGTTCCCTTTGATAACTTTTCCATGATGCGCTCCATAGACAAATTCTATAAAGATATGTTCCAGATAGGCGACCAGCTTGACGAGCTGCTGCCGATAGTGAACAATGCTACCATCGCCGGCTGCGAAGCGGTGACGAAAATGCTCGGCAACAATCGGGTTTTTGTCGGGGCGGTCCGCGGGGCGGGACAATTCATCTCCAAGAAACACTTCGACCGGTTTGTCGGTCCATATATGAAAATCCTGGTGGAGAAGCTGGCGGAGAAAAACATCGTGCCTATCCTGCACTGTGATGCCGACTGGACCAAGAACCTGGAGTTTTTCCTCGAACTGCCGAAAGGCAAGTTTGTCTTGGAAGTTGACGGCGCCACCGATATCTTCAAGGCGCACGAAATACTGAAAGGGCACTGCTCCATCAAGGGCGACGTGCCGGCCGCCCTGTTCACCGTCGCTTCGGCCAGCGAGCTGGACGAGTACGCCAAGAAGCTTATCACCACCTTCAAGAACGGTGAAGGCTTCATGTACTCGTCGGGGTGCAATCTGCCCATGAACGCCAGGCATGAAAACGTCAAGGCGTTTTTCGACGCTGTCGAAAAATACGGCCGCTATAACTAGGCAAGCGATGGCGGTCATGCAAAAGAATACGATTTAGCAAACATGGCCCCGGTTTTGCAGCGGGTATTTCAAAGCCGTTGTGCGACCGGGGCCGGTATGCATGCAACAACATCCGGGAAAATGCGAGGGGGAAAATATGCGCATTCTTCTTTTTGGCGGTTTTCTGGGGTCGGGCAAGACGTCGGTAATTTTGCAGTTGGCTAAGCGGATTACCGCCTCGGGCCAAGAGACGGTGGCTATCATCGAAAATGAAATCGGCGAAGACGGTATTGACGACAAACTGCTTTCCGCAGGAGGGTTTACCGTCAAGCCGCTTTTCGGCGGCTGTGTGTGCTGTCAGATAACCAGTGACCTTGTTAGTGCGGTTGACGAAATATCGAGGACCCTAACGCCCGACTGGCTGATAATCGAAATGACCGGCCTGGCAGTGCCGGGCAAAGTCGCCAAGCTTATTCGCCGGTACGACGCCAGCGGCGCAAAGTGCAAGACAATCACCATCGTCGACGCCGGCCGCTGGGCGGAATTGAAGGAAGTGCTCGAACCGCTCGTCGTTTCCCAGGTGCAAGAGAGCGATCTGGTCATCGTAAACAAAGCCGATATCGCCGGACCGGATATAGAAAAGACGGTCGCTGACGTAAGGGCGATCATTGGCCGGGCGACGATACTGACTGCCAGCGCGGCAGATCCGTTGGCGCCTGAGCTGTTCGAGGAAGTGATTAACCTTGAGTGACGCGACTGTTTTCAGCCAGGCCCGGCAGATTACGTTCGTAAGGCCGGTGACCATGACCGACATAGAAAGGCTGCTGAATGAGTTTTTGCTGGGCGTGGGCGAGAAGTTATCCTATAACGGCATTATTCTCGGACACATAAAAGTGATGGCCAAAAGGCCGACCGGCGATGAGTTTCTTTTTTTGTCGCTCACCAGACTTGACCAGGTAGACAGCAAAGCTTCGCCCGCGTGGAGCCAGTCGGCAGATGCCGGTGTCGACTGCTTAGAACTGACCATCAACGTTTTGTTATTCGGCTACAGCAGAAGCACAGTGGAGAAAGCGGTGGACATTGAGCTGCAAAAGGCTCTGAGCCTGGGCTGAAACAAATTAGATAAAAATTTCACAAAACCTTGCCAGAAAAGTAGGAAAATTTGAATTTAAGGCGAATGTTGTATATACATATAGCCGTTGATGATGGTAAATGTATATACATATATACTTTACCCTGCGTTTTGCGGCCAAAGGAGAAAGGGAGATGACGGTTGTGACCGACAACCTCAGACAGGCTTACGATCTCGCCTATCGAAAAGCCTGCGCCGAATTTGGGCGCTGGCAGCCAGCCGACATGGCCGCCAGCGGCGGGGCCGGCTTTGATGGCGCCAGCGGCGCCATCAGGCTGCGCTATGTGAATGACGACTATCTTATCAGCTGGCCCGGCGGCGAAGTGGTCTCGACCAGCGGCGAGACTGTACCTAATACTGTGAAAATCGTTCTTTTACATTACCTGCTGCGGGCCGGTGGTCTGTCGCTCAGCGGCCGCTTGATCTCCTTCAAGGAAATTACCAGCGGCGGCATGATATACCTCGACGCTTATAACAAAAGAATTATAAACTATCTTCTCGGTGTGTTCGGCGACCAGCCGGCCCTTCTGCCGGCGGCCGGACGGGCTATCGGCGGCACAAGGGCGTTATACGGACAGTATGGACTCAAAATTAATATTTTGCCGCGGCTGCCTGTCACGTTTGCCCTGTGGGCCGGCGACGAAGAACTGCCGGCCAGCGCCTCCGTTCTTTACGACAGCAGCGCGCCGTCATACCTGCCCACCGAGGATCTGATCGAGGCCACCGCCTACTGCGTGCGCCAGCTCGCGCGGGCCGCCAAGAAACTGGCTGCGAGTTAATTAATATGGCTGCCTAAAATGAGCAAAACACGTCTTATGACGGTCTTTCAGGGAGGTGCCCTTATGAAAATCGCCGTATCCGGCAAGGGCGGTGTCGGCAAGACCACGGTGTCCGCCACCTTGGCCCGTTTTTTCGCCGGCGACGGGTTCAAGGTTTACGCGGTTGACGCCGATCCCGACGCCAGCCTCGGCAGCGCCCTGGGTCTTGACGACGCAGTACTGGCGACTCTGACGCCTGTCAGTGAGCTTCAGGAAGTCATCGCAGCCCACAGCGGCGGCGGCGCTATGTACACTTTGAATCCCGAGGTCGACGATATTCTCGACGACTACAGCCTTACCCTGGGGGGCATCAGATTCTTCAGGATGGGTGGCGTGAAGCAGGGCGGTTCGGCTTGCTACTGCCGGGAGAATACCTTCCTTCACGCTCTGGTCGGGTCGCTGCTGCTCGACCGGCAGGATGTCGTGGTTCTCGACATGGGGGCCGGGATCGAGCACCTTACCCGCGGCACTGCCAGAGGGGTCGACGTCATGCTGGTTGTTACCGAGCCCACCAAAAACAGCATAAATACCGCCAAGGTAGTCCAGAAGCTGGCCGGCGACCTCGGCATACGGGAAATAAAGATTATCGGCAACAAAATTCGCAGTCCGCAGGACGAGGCTTTTCTGCGGACGGCTTTTGCTCCGGAGGAGATCATCGGCCTCTTGCCCTTCGACGAGGCGGTGCTGGAAGCGGCCCGCGGCGGGCCGGTGGATGCGAACGGCGACAGCAGTCCGCTGGGACGGGCGATGCGCGCGATATACAGCCAGGTTGCCAATAAATACAGCAAGTGATTCAACAATACGGGAGGTTGAAACATGTCGGAAATGGAGTTCGAAAAAGCCACTATCGACCCCGCGGCGCGAGCTATGCTGGTCAAAGCCAAAAAGATTGGCTACCTCACCACCTTCGACCGGGCCAAGGCTCAGGAACCACGCTGCAACTTCGGCAACACCGGCATCTGCTGCCGCATCTGCATGCAGGGCCCCTGCCGCATCATCCCCAAGAAGCCGGGAGCCAACAAAGGCATCTGCGGCGCCCAGGATTACACCATCGTCGCCCGCAACACCGTCCGCATGATCGCCGGCGGGGCCGCAGCCCACTCCGACCATGGCCGCCATATCGCCAATACTGTCTTGCATGTGGCCGAAGGCAAAGCCAAGGACTACAAAATCACCGACAGCGCCAAGCTCCTCAAGGTGGCCGAGCGCATTGGCGTCGCCACCGCGGGCCGGCAGATAAACGAGATTGCCTATGACGTCGCCTCAGCCGCCCTCAACGATTTCGGCCGCCTGGACGACGCGCCCTGCACCTGGATCGAGACCACGGTCACCGAAGGCCGCAAACGCAAATTCAAGGACACTACCATCATGCCTTCGAGCATTAACGGCTCGATCGCCGAACTTCTCCACCAGACCCACATCGGCGTCGACAGCGATCCTATTAACATCATCTTCGGCGGCCTCAAGGTGGCCCTCGGCGACTACGACGGCGAGCACCTGGCCACCGACCTGTCCGATGTTCTTTTCGGCACGCCGCAGCCCACCGTCTCCGAGGCCAACCTCGGCGTCCTTGACCCTGCGATGGTCAATATCTGTCTGCACGGCCACAACCCGCTGCTCAGCCAGATGGTGGTCGACGTGGCCCGCGAGATGCAGGACGAGGCCAAGGCGGCCGGCGCCAAGGGCCTCAAGCTCTCCGGCATCTGCTGCACCGGCAACGAGGTGCTGATGCGCTCCGGCATAGCTATCGCCACTAACTTCGCCACCCAGGAGCTGGCCATCATGACCGGTCTGGTCGACGCCGTCGTCGTCGACGTCCAGTGCATCATGCCCAGCCTTCGCAGCCTGGCCGAGTGTTTCCACACCAAGATCATCACCACCATGCCTATCAGCAAAATACCCGGCTCTTACCACTTCGAGTTCGACGAGGAGCACGCCGCCGACAGTGCCAAGGCCATTATCCGTTTGGCCATCGAATCCTACAAACAGCGCGACCCCAACAAGGTCAGCCTGTCCGATCAGAAAAACAAAGTGGTCGCCGGCTTCAGCATGGAGGCGCTTCTGGACCTCTTCGCCGCCGTCAACCCGGAAAACCCGATCAGCGTGCTGACCGACGCCATCAAGGCCGGCGAGCTCAAAGGCGTTGCCCTGTTTGCCGGCTGCAACAACCTCAAAGGCACCCACAACGAAAATCACCTGGAGATCGCCAAACAGATGGCAGCCGCCGATGTGTTCATGATCGGCACTGGCTGCGCATCCCAGGCGTACGCCATGGCCGGCCTGCTGACCGGCGAGGCGGTCGATGCCTATGCCGGACCCGGCCTCAAAGCTTTCCTCAAGCGCATCGGCGCCAAAGCCGATCTTAAAACTGAGCTGCCCCTCATCTTCCACATGGGCTCGTGCGTCGACAACTCGCGGGCAGTCGACCTTCTGACCATGATGGCCAACGAACTCGGCGTCGATACCCCCGAGGTGCCTTTCGTGGCTTCGGCCCCCGAGCCAATGTCCGAAAAAGCCGTAGCCATCGGCGCATGGTTCGTCTCCATGGGCGTTCCGGTCCATATCGGCGTCGTCGCCCCTACCACCGGCAGCGAGCTGGTGCACGGCGTCGTCACCCGCATCGCTGAAGACGTTTTCGGCGGCTACTTCATAATGGAACCCGATTACCGCAAAGGCACCGACAAGTTGCTGGCCGCTCTTGGCGACCGCACCTGGAAGCTGCGCATCCGCAGCGAGGCCAGGGCCAAATACGCCGCGAGCGAAGCCCAGTAGGAAAGGGAGGGAACAAAAAGATGTCTACAGTGCTCTTCAAGGCAACTTACGACGGGGCGATCATCGCCACCAGCTACGCCCAGATCCTGCTGGAAAAAGCCATTAAAGAACACGGCGCCGATACGCCGGTCAAATATCCCGATACCGCCTACCGCCTGCCGGTCATCACCGCGCTCTCCGGCGACGAAGTGAACGTCCTCGGCGACCTGCCGCCCATCCTGAACCGCATCCGCACAACCCATATCCGCGAAGACCTCACCTTCGACAACGCCAAATTGGCCGGCGAGGCGACCCACTACGCCGCCGATATCATCGAAGCCCTCCGCTACCTGAACGGCGCCAAGCCGGAGGAGGCTCCCTGGACCGGTTTCCTCACCGACCCCATCCTCCGCAAGTTCGGCGTGCCGCTTGTCGACAACACCATCCCCGGCGTCGCCGTCATTATCGGCAAGGCCCGCACCTCCAAAGAAGCGGCCAAGCTCATCAAAAACCTCCAGTCCAAGGGCCTCATGATCTTCCTGGTAAACGACATCATCGAGCAGCTCCTCGAAGAGAACGTCAAGCTGGGGGTCGACTACATCGCCTTTCCCCTCGGCAACTTCACCCAGGCCATTCACGCCGTCAACTTCGCCTACCGCGCCGGCCTGGCCTTCGGCGGCATCAAGCCGGGGGCGCGGGAAGAGGCTCTGGCCTACCAGGCCCGCAGGGTTTTCGCCTTTGTGCTGGCTCTCGGCGAACTCGACGAAGTCCGGATCGCCGCCGAAATGGGCGCCATCGGCATGGGTTTCCCGGTCGTCACCGATCAACCGCTGGCCGAGGAAATCCCCGACTGGTTCGTATCCGAGCCCGACTACGACAAAATGGTCAAACTCGCCCTCGAACTTCGCGGCATCAAACTGAAGATCGTCGACATCCCGGTGCCGATCACCGTCGGTCCGGCCTTCGAAGGCGAAACTATCCGCCGCGCCGACGCCCACCTGGAGTTTGGCGGCGGCAAGACCACCGCCTTCGAGCTTGTGCGGATGGTCGGCCCCGACGAAATCGAGGACGGCAAGATAACCGTCATCGGACCGGAAATAACCGACATCGACGAGGGCGACCGTCTGCCGCTCGGCCTCATTGTCGACATCTACGGCCGCAAGATGCAGGAAGACTTCGAGGGCGTCCTCGAGCGCCGCATCCATTACTTCGTCAACTACGGCGAAGGCCTGTGGCATGTCGCCCAGCGCGACCTGGCCTGGATCAGGATAGCCAAAACGGCCGCCGCCGCCGGTTTCAAAATCCGCGACCTCGGCGAGATCCTGATCGCCAAGTTCAAATCCGATTACCCGGCCATCGTCGACCGCGTCCAGGTCACCCTTTTAACCGACCAGGCCCTGGTAGAGGAGAAAATCAAAGCAGCCCGCGAGAAATACGTAGCCCGCGACGCCCGCCTCAAAGGCCTGACCGACGACGCTGTCGACACCTTCTACTCCTGTATTCTCTGCCAGTCCTTCGCTCCCAATCATGTCTGCATCGTCACCCCCGAGCGGGTCGGCCTGTGCGGCGCCGTCAGTTGGCTGGACGCCAAAGCCTCCAACGAGATCACTCCCACCGGACCTAACCAGCCGATCGCCAAGGGCGAATGCCTTGACGCCGAAAAAGGCATGTGGCAGAACGTCAACGAGTACCTGTATAACGCCTCCAACCGGACACTGGAGGAAGTCAACCTCTACACCCTGATGGACCGGCCGATGACTTCCTGCGGCTGTTTCGAGGCCATCCTGGCGATAACCCCCGAGGCCAACGGCGTCATGGTCACTACTCGCGAATTTGCCGGCGACACCCCCTGCGGCATGTCGTTCTCGACGCTGGCCGGTTCGGTGGGTGGCGGTCTGCAGTCGCCGGGCTTCATGGGCATCGGCCGCCGCTACATCGTCAGCAATAAGTTCATCACCGCCGACGGCGGCATCGCCCGCATCGTATGGATGCCCAAGGAGCTCAAAGAGTTCCTGCGGGCCGACTTCACCGAACAGGCCGTCAAGCAGGGACTGGGCGAGGACTTTATCGACAAGATTGCCGACGAGACAGTCGGCTGCACCGTCGATGAAATTTTGCCCTTCCTGGAGGAAAAAGGGCATCCGGCTCTTACGATGGATCCGATAATGTAATGCTTGCGGCGCCAGGGGCGGGTACGCCTACCCCTGGCGGCGTCGCGCAATAAAGGAAATCCGGAAAGGGGAAAAACCATGGCTTTAACCGGTTTAGACATCTTCAAGCAACTGCCCAAAAAGAACTGCAAAGAGTGCGGCGCACCCACCTGCCTGGCTTTCGCTATGTCGATCGCCGCCGGCAAGGCTGCCTTAGAGCAGTGCCCCTACGTGTCGGAGGAAGCCAAGGAGGCCCTGGGCTCGGCTGCTGCCCCGCCCATACGCTTGGTTACCGTCGGCGCCGGCGCGAAGGCATTGGCCCTCGGCGACGAAACCGTCATCTTCCGTCACGACAAAACCTTTTGCCATCCCACCGGCCTGGCGATAACCGTCGAGGACGCCCTGGCAGCCGACGCTCTGGCGGCCAAGGTGGCCAAAATCAACGATCTCCAGGTGGAACGGGTCGGACAGCAACTGGCCGTCGATCTGATCGCCGTCGTCAACGCGTCCGGCAGCCCGGCCACCTTCAAGGACGCGGTCGCCAAAGCCGCCTCGCTGACTGAGCTGCCGCTCGTCCTTGTAAGCGAGAATCCCGAAGCCATCGCCGCCGCCCTGCCGCCGGTCGCCGCCAGGAAACCGCTGGTATACGCCGCCACCGCCGACAACTACGAGCAGATGACCGAACTGGCCAAAGCCAATGCCTGCCCGCTGGCGGTCAGGGGGAAAAACCTGGCCGACACGGCCGACCTTGTGGAGAAAATCGCCCCGCTGTACAAAGAACTGGTCATCGATACCGGCAGCCGCGAGACCGCCCAGGTGCTGGCCGACCAGACCCAGATCCGCCGTCTGGCCATCAAGAAGAAATTCCGTCCCTTCGGTTACCCGACCATCACATTCACCAGCGCGGCCGATCCGCGCGAGGAAGTAATCCAGGCCAGCGTCTATGTCGCGAAATTCGCCGGCGTCATCGTCCTCAAGGCCGACGAAAAGTCCCAGATACTGCCGCTGCTCGCCTGGCGCCAGAACGTATATACCGATCCCCAGAAACCCATCGCCGTCGAGGCCAGGATATACGAAATCGGCGCCGTCACGCCGCAGTCGCCGGTATACATCTGCACAAACTTCGCCCTCACCTACTTCGCGGTCGAAGGCGAGGTGGCCGCCAGCAAGATCCCGGCCTACATTCTGCCGGTGGACACCGACGGCACTTCGGTCCTCACCTCCTGGGCCTCCGGCAAGTTCAGCGCCGACTCGATCACCGCCTTCCTGGAAAGCTCGGGCATAAAAGACAAAGTAAACCACACCACCTGCGTCATCCCGGGATATACGGCGGTTCTGAGCGGCAAACTCAAGGAAAAGTCAAGCTGGAACGTGCTTGTCGGCCCGCAGGAAGCGGCCGGCATTCCGGCCTTCGCCAAAGCCAATTTCGCTTAAACCCGACCGGAGGCGTGCCTGGTGGAAAAATGCAGTGTGCTGTTTCAGCCTGACAACAAAAAAGTATCCGTCGCCGTCGGCGCCGATCTATTGACCGTCGCCCGCCTCGCGGGCGCGAGTCTCAAATGCGGCTGCGGCGGCGAGGGCACCTGTGGCAAATGCCTGGTCAGGGTTGTCAGCGGCCGGACGGAAACAGAGGGTCCGCCGGCCCGCGACGGTCTGTCGGTCGCCTGTAGGACTTTTGTCGCCGGCGACCTGGTGGTCGAAGTACCGGCTGCCTCTAGGCTCGATGGCCAGCAAGTGCTCATCGATCTTCCCGCCAACGGTTATGCGGCTTACCAGGCCTTTTCCCTCGATCCGTTCTGCAAAAAGATCAGCCTTGCCCTGACACCGCCCAGCCTGCTTGACGCGACCGGCGACGCCGACCGGCTGGCCCTGGAATTCAAGCGGGCCACCGGCCTCGACATAAGCTTCGGCTTGGCCGAACTGCGGGCGCTTCCGGCCGCTCTGCGGGCGGGCAACTGGAATATCGACGTAACCTATGCCTCTTCGGGAGGCGCAGCGACAGCCATTGCCGTCGAGCCCCATGACGCCGCCAAAGGCCTCTGGGGTCTGGCGGTAGATGTCGGTACGACGACCGTCGCCGCCTATCTGGTCGACCTCGCCACCGGCCGCATCGCCGGCAAGGCAGGCAGCCATAACCGGCAGGCCGCTTACGGCGACGACGTTATCACCCGCATCATCTATACCGACGAGACGGTTGGGGGCCTGACCGACCTACAGCGGGCCATCGTCGCCACGATCAACGACCTTGCGGTCGCCCTGGCCGAAAGGCGCCGGGTGGCTCTCAGCGATATCAGGGCGGTGGTGGCGGCCGGCAATACGACCATGACCCATCTCTTCCTCGGCATGCCGCCGGCGAACATCCGTCTTGAGCCCTACGTGCCGGCCGCCTGTCACTTTCCCCTGGTTACGGCCGGCGAGCTCGGGCTGGACATTCACCCGCAGGCTGTCATCTGCTGCCTGCCGGCGGTGGCCAGTTATGTGGGCGGCGACATCGTCGCCGGCGTTACCGTAAACGGCATGGCGGCCGGGGAGCCGCTGACCCTCTTTCTCGACATCGGCACAAATGGCGAGATGGTGCTGGGCAACCGCGACTGGCTGGTAAGCTGCGCCTGCTCGGCCGGCCCGGCTTTCGAAGGCGCCGGCATCACCCATGGCATGCGGGCTGTGCCGGGCGCTATTGCCGGCGTCGTAATCGACAAAGAAACCTATGAAGTCAGCTATAAAACTATCGACGGAAAGCCGCCGCAGGGATTGTGCGGCTCCGGGCTCATCGACGCTCTGGCCAAGCTCCGGCAGGCCGGGGTAATCGACCGGGCCGGCCAGCTTCAGCAGGACCTTCCTACTCCCAGGCTTCGCCACGGCCAGGCCGGGCGTGAATTCGTCCTGGCTTGGGCGGAGGAAGCGGCCGGTATCGACATCGTTCTTGCCGAGGCCGACATCAAGAACCTGCTGCGCGCCAAGGCTGCTGTATACGCCGGCGTCCGCAGCCTGCTGAAGATGGTCGACCTCGACCTCGAAGCCATCGAAAGGGTCTATATCGCCGGCGGCTTCGGCAGCTATCTAAACATCGCCGACGCCGTCAATATCGGCCTTTTGCCAGATCTGCCGGCCGCCGAATACGCCTTCCTCGGCAACACGTCCCTCCAGGGTGCCTATGCCGCCCTCACTTCGGCCGCGGCCCTGGCGGCGGCAGAGGAACAGGCCGGCCGGCTGACCTACATCGAACTGTCGGCAGGCAATCTGTTCATGGAAGAATTCATCTCGGCTCTCTTCCTGCCCCATACCGACCTAGGCCTCTTTCCATCGGTCGCCGATGATCCCATGAAAACTCAGGAGGAATCCAAATGGCAAAGCAGATAGCGGTGGCCGGCAAAGGCGGTACCGGCAAAACGACATTCACGTCGCTGCTTATCCGCTACCTCATCGAAAACGGCAAAGGGCCCATCCTGGCTGTCGACGCCGATCCCAACGCCAATCTCAACGAAGCCCTCGGGGTCGAGCGCGGCCAGACGATCGCCGACATAATCGCCCAGACCAAGGGGGCCAAGGGCCTTCCTGCCGGTATGACCCAGGAGGTATTCATCGAATACAAGCTCCAGGCGTCCATGGTCGAAACCAAGGATGTCGATCTGCTGGTGATGGGCGGGCCGGACGGCCCCGGCTGCTACTGTTTTCCCAACAACATTTTGCGCAAGCACCTCAGCGGCCTCGCCGACAGCTACGCCTATGTAGTCATGGACAACGAAGCAGGCATGGAGCATATCAGCCGGCGGGTCACCAGCGATATCGACGTCCTGTTCGTTGTCAGCGACGCCTCAGCCCGGGCTATCCGCTCGGCCGGCCGGGTGCGGGAGCTTGTGGAAAGCCTGAAGACGCCGGTAAAAGAAGTTTACCTCATAATCACCAAAACTCAGGCCGGCGACCTGGCAGCCCTCGAAAAGGAGATAGCTGCCACCGGGTTGACATTGATCGGCACGATTCCTTATGACGGCGAAGTGGCCCGTTATGATCTCGAAGGCCGGCCGCTGTTCACTCTGCCGGCCGAGGCGGCGGCAGTCGGAGCCGTGAACGGAATTTTGCAGAAAATCCGCATCTAAAAGCTGAGAAAAGTCAGAAAGGAGATAGAAAATGGCGGTGCAAATTCTCAAGGAAAGAAATACCGGCAAAATCAACACCGTGACCATCGGCGCGACCAAAGAGCAGGGGGGCACACGGACGAGCGTCGTCACCGTCGGCGGCGACGCGGCCTTGCCGTTCCTGCATTTCGAAGGCGAGATGCCCCATAAACCCGTTATCGCCATGGAGGTCCAAAGCCGCGTGCCCGCGCAGTGGAACGACGTATTAAAACAGCCGTTCGCCGACGTGCTGGGCGATCCGGCGGCCTGGGCCAAGAAATGCGTCGACTTATACGGCGCCGAGCTTATCTACCTCAAGCTGAGCGGCGCCGACCCCGATTTGGAAAATCAGTCGCCTGAAGAATGCGTCAGCATCGTGAAAAGCGTGCTGGCGGCCGTCGGCGTGCCGCTCATCGTTGTCGGCTGCGGCAATGAAGATAAGGATAACGTCGTATTGCCGGCCGTGGCCGAGGCGGCCGCCGGCGAGAACCTTCTCATCGGCGTGGCCGAGCAGGAGAATTATAAATCGGTGGTAGCGGCGGCCATGGTTCACAAGCACAACGTTATCGCCCTAACCCCCTGCGATATCAATATCTGTAAACAACTGAACATTCTTATTACCGAGATGGGCCTCGGCCTTGACCATGTGGTGGTCGATCCCGGCGCCGGCGGTCTGGGCTACGGTATCGAGTATACTTACTCCATTCTGGAGCGGGGCCGCCTTGGCGCCCTGCAAGGCGATAAGATGCTGTCGACGCCGGTCATCGCCACCGTCGGCTACGAGGCATGGCGGGCCAAGGAAGCGAACGCCCCCGCCGGCGACTTCCCGGCCTGGGGCGAACAGAGCGAGCGCGGCATTCTCTGGGAAGCCATGACAGCAACCGCCCTGCTGCAGGGCGGCGTGCACATCCTGGTAATGCGTCACCCGGAAGCGGTCAGCCTTGTGCGCAAAAATATCGGCGAACTGATGGTTCCGCAGGCTGTTTAAACGGATAAGCAAGAAATAGGAGGCTGCTGACATATGATTCTTATCGGCGAACGCATCAACGGGATGTTCAAAGACATTGGCAAGGCCGTTCAGGAGTGGGACCCCCAGCCGCTGCAAGAGTGGGCGAAGAAGCAGGAGGCGGCTGGCGCCCATTACCTGGACATCAATACCGGTCCCAACGCCGAAGATCAGGTGAAAACGCTCAAATGGATGGCCGAGGCGGTTCAGGAAGTGACCAACTTGCCGCTTTGCCTCGACTGCACAAACTTTGACGCCATTGAGGCGGCCTTGCCTGTGTTAAAGCGGCCGGGCATGATCAATTCCTGCAAGTGCGAGCAGGAGGAGATCGACCGTCTGTTTCCCTTGGCCGTTAATTACAATGCGGCCATCATTGGCTTGTGCATGACTAATAAAGGCGTGCCGAAAAGCGCCGAGGACCGGGCTGCTTTCGCGATGGAACTTGTGGCCAATGCCGACGCCTACGGACTGCCTTTCGAAGATCTGTACCTCGATCCGATCGCTCTTCCCGTCAATGTAGCCCAGGAGCACGCCGTCGAGGTGCTGGAAACCATCCGTCAGATCAAGCTGTTATCGAATCCGGCGCCGCGGACGACCATAGGTCTCTCGAACGTATCCCAGAAAACGCCCCATCGGCCGCTCATCAATCGCACCTTTGCCACCATGGCCATGGCTGCCGGCCTTGACTCGGCGATCCTCGACGTCATGGACGATATGATGGTAGACGCCATCGCCACCGGCCGGCTGGTGCTAAACAAGGACATTTACTGCGATTCCTACCAGAAAGTCTTCCGCCAGCATTCATAAGCAATCGGCCTGGACGCTATGAGCTTTAGCGAACTGATTTTTTGCGGATACGGAGGACTATATAATGTGTAATATCAATGCATATTATTGTGAAGATGGCCGGGAAGAGCTATTGATGGAGAGCGTCGAGAAGGTGACGCCCAATGATACAAAAGTTTGCCTGGAGAATATTTACGGGCAACGAGTTACGATAAATGGCCGAATAAAAGAAGTGTCGCTTTTACATCAACGGATTACGATCGAACGTATCCGAATGGCGAAACCAGGTAAAAACCAAGAGGACATTGATGAAAATTGCTTGGTGCAGCCCCATAAACCTGACATTGCCAGCTGATTTGCATTCGTGGCGCTTATGACGGTAACGGCATAAGCGCCACTATTATGAAAAACTTTTTCTGTTTCTCTTCCGATGCTGCTCAGTTGAGAGAATTATGCAGGAAAAAACCCATGGCTGTGGTAGTATAGTTGTATATATTAACCGCGGCAATAATTTACATAGGTGCGTAAAGAAGAGCGCTTTTCCCGCGGGAGGGCTAGGAAAAATGTACGAAATTACCATAGACGGTGGGCAAAAAACTATCCGATGTTCATGCGATCAAACTTTGCTCAGAGCGTTGACGGATGCGGGAATTATTTTGGAAGCTAACTGCGGCGGGAAGGGCACCTGCGGTAAATGCAAGGTTCGGCTACTCCGCGGCCAGGTTGGCGATTCAAAGGGAATGCCGCTCGGCTCAGAAACGGGCAATATATATACAGCCTGCCAGGTATATCCCCGGGGGGATATAACAATTGCCTTAAACCCGACTGCGGCGAGCGCAAAGGGGAGCATGACCGTCAGGCCTGACGACGATGGGCGGCCGCTACTCTGCAAGACGGTGATCGCGCCAGAGTATCCGACATTGGAGAAGCGCCATTCCCTCCAGGAAATGATTGGCCGCGCTTGCAATGCTCCGGAACGGGTCGCCGCTGCCGGTATAATGAGACAATTGGCCGAGGTGGCGGCTGCAAAGGCCAGCCGGATAACGGTAGTCACAATGGACGACGCTGTTATTGCGGTGGAGCCTGGAGACACGATCGAGGCTCTGTTCGGCGTAGCGATCGATATTGGGACAACAACGGTTGCCGGCATGTTGGTCGACATTAATGCGCAGAGAATTGTCGCAACTCATTCCGCAACAAATCCGCAGGCTGCTTTTGGCGCCGATGTCATATCGCGAATCGAGTCCTGCAGTGCACCGGGTGGACTTGAAGCCTTGGCAACGGCTGTCAGAAGGTGTTTGAATGAGATTATTGCCGTGCTTTGTCATTCGGCAAGTATCCCGCCAGATCAAGTATACGCCGTCGTAATAGCTGGCAACACCACCATGGGGCACTTGCTTTTGGGCATATCGCCGCGCAGTCTGGCAGTAAAACCCTACGAGGCGGTTTTCAGACAGATCGAGCCGTTTTCCCCAAGTATGATCGGTCTAAATATCAACTCTTGCGGCAAAGTGATCATGCTGCCGAATATTGCCAGCTTCATCGGCTCTGATACGACGGCGGCTATTGTTGCCACTGAGCAGGATGTTTCCCCCGACCAGGTGTTGTTGGTGGATCTCGGGACAAATGGCGAGATCGTGCTCGGTAATCGGGATAAGCTGTGGGCATGCGCTACGGCCGCCGGTCCGGCGTTTGAAGGAGCTCATATCCGTGACGGAATGCGGGCTGCGACCGGCGCAATCGTAGACGTATCAATTGATAATAATGGTGTCCGGGTCAAAACTGTCGGTGACGGTAAGCCGGCGGGGATTTGCGGCTCCGGGTTGGTAAAGGCGATTGCCGAACTGATAAAAACCGGGATTATCATGCCTAGCGGCCGCTTTAACGCCGACGCTAAAAAAGACTTGTGCCCGGAAGTTGCCGAACGGCTAAGAATTAACGCCGGCCATAGCGAGTTTGTATTAGTCGAGGCGGCGGACAGCGCCACCGGCGCGGCCATTGCCGTCACCCAGGCCGATATCCGGCAGGTACAGCTGGCTAAGGCCGCGATATGTACCGGAATAGAAATCCTGTTGGATAAGGCCCGTCCGGCAGCTGCGTTGCCGGTGCTTCTCGCGGGGGCTTTCGGTAATTATATTGATATCGACAGCGCATTGACAATCGGTCTTATACCTGGTGTTTGCCGGGAACAGATTAAACCGGTAGGGAACGCGGCCGGGGCCGGGGCAGTCCGCGCCCTGATGTCCAGAGAAGTACTGGCACGGTGTGAACGCATTGCCGGCGAAGTTGCATTTGTCGAGTTGGCGGCACAGCCTAATTTCCAAAAGATGTTTTTGGCAAATCTGGATTTTTCGAGGTGAAGTATGAGAAACAGAGACAATCTTATCCCTGTCTATTATCGTTTGGCTGAAGACATAAAACGTCAGATTGAGTCTGGCGAGCTGAAAGATGGCGACATGATTCCCACCGAGGGCCAACTGGGTGAGGCGTACGGTATCAGCCGGATGACCGTGCGCCACGGGCTGGCTTTGCTGGCGGAGGCCGGACTGCTGGAGACTATCAAAGGGAAGGGAACGTTTGTCCGCCTGCCCCGGTTGAATCAACTTCTGATTAATTTGCAGGATCAAGCGGTCGCAGACGCGGGAAATTCCCGCTATAGATTGCTGGGGGTAAAAATTGTCCGCGATAAACATTACACCCGTGAATTGAAGCTGGCCCCCGATAGCAAGGTATTGCAGTTAAAACGAATATTGTATAAAAACGACAAACCGGTTGCCATCGAGGAAAAGTATCTCCCTTATTTACGGGCGACGCCGCTGCTGGAAACGCAGCTCGAATACGCAAATTTTCCCGAAGTTGTCGCCAAACACCAGGAAACGGTGCCGGTCCGCAACGACATGCTGATATCAGTCGATGTTCTTACGGCCGAACAAGCCGGCTTGCTGGAGGCGGAACCCAATACTCCCGCGCTCGTGATCAGACAGGTTATATATTCTAAGGACGGCACTCCGCTGGGAATATCCTATATGGTATGCCATAAGGACCGTTATCAATTGCAGGCCACCTCTTACACGCAGCTTTAAAAGCAGTGGGGCAGAGCCCGATTATTTATGGGGGAAGCGCATGCGGACAGTAATCCTGGCTTGTCAGACCATTAAAGACGAACTTCGTCTGGCCCTGAAAGAAACCGGTGTGAACTATCCGGTGATTTATGTCGAAGCAGGGCTGCATAACAGACCGGAAGCACTGCACCGGCGGATACAAGAGCACCTCGACATGCTTGATAATGTCGATACCGTTCTTATGGCTTTCGGCTTTTGCGGGAATAGCATGCTGGGGATTAAATCCTCAGCCTTCACGATCGTTGTCCCCAGGGTGGAAGATTGTATTCCGTTGCTGTTGGGGTCGAGCGAGACCCGCAGGGCTATTTCCCAGGAGATGGGGACGTACTTTACGACAAAAGGCTGGCTCGATTACGAGCAGAACATCCTGTGGGAGTATAACCGTTGCGTTTCCCGCTACGGTGAGAGTCGCGCCTTGCGAGTAATGAAAACAATGCTCGGCAATTATCTGCGCCTGATGGTAATCGATACCGGCGCATATCCGGTAGATAGCGTGACTCCCAGAACGGAGGAGTTTGCCGCCAAGCTTGGCTTAAGGCACGCGATAGCTCCCGGCTCGCTAAGGCTGCTGCATAAGCTGCTGCTCGGCCAATGGGATGGGGAGTTCGTGGTCCTGAAACCGGGGGACGAGTTGCATTTGGGAGATCTGGGCTCATGTGACGACAGCCTGGTCAGTCAAGTAAACAGTTTGCGAGGTTAGCTCGGGTAAATAATTATTTGAAAATTCTCTAAGCAAAAAAGGAGTTTGTAATCTTGCGTTGAAAAATGTATATACATATATATGTATAATAAAGGGCATTTTATTGCACAACCGTGATCAGAGGAGGCGGGAGAGATGGCGGCACAAATTTTGAGTGGCAACGCGATCGCTTTAAGACTGACGGAAGCGGTCAAACAAAACGTCAAGGATTTCAAGGCTGCCCATGGGGTTGCTCCGGGGCTGACCGTGGTTATCGTTGGCGAAGACCCGGCATCGAAAGTATATGTGGGCCGGAAGCATAAAGCTTGCCTCGATACCGGCATCAATTCGGAGGTTATCAGGCTGGCGGAGACGACTACTGAGGAGGAACTCCTGGCAACTATCGACCGCCTAAACGCCGACCCGGCGGTCCACGGCATTCTGGTTCAGCTGCCGGTGCCCCGCCATATCAATGCCGAAAAGGTGCTGGAGCGTATCCGGCCGGATAAAGACGTCGACGGTTTTCACCCGATGAATGTCGGCAACCTTTGCGTTGGCAAGGAACATCTCGTACCCTGCACTCCTTACGGTATCGTCAAAATGCTTGAGATGGAGGGTATTGCCATCGAGGGCAAGCGGGCGGTGATTATCGGCCGCAGCAACATTGTCGGCAAACCGATGGCCATGCTGCTCCTGGCCAGAAACGCGACGGTGACTGTATGCCATTCGCGAACTAAGCATCTGGCCGAGGTTTGCCGGCAAGGCGACATTTTGGTAGCGGCGATCGGCAAGCCCGAGTTTGTCACCAGGGACATGGTGAAGCCGGGAGCGACGGTAATCGATGTCGGCATCAACAGGGTGGGCGACAAGCTGGTCGGCGATGTCAATTTTGGCGATGTGGCCGAGACGGCGGGGCATATCACTCCCGTGCCGGGTGGGGTCGGGCCGCTGACGATCGCCATGCTGCTTCACAATACCATCAAAGCCGCCGAGCTTCAGCGCAGGTAAGGGGACGGGCGGCGCAGACGCCAAACATTACTGGGTAAATTGATTTAATGAATGGAGGATGCAAATGAAAAGCGATGTGGAAATCGCCCAAGAAGCGAACATGAAGCTTATAACCCAGGTGGCGGCCGAGCTTGGCCTAGGCGATGACGACCTTGAGCTTTACGGCAAGTATAAGGCGAAGGTTTCTCTGTCGGCCTGGGAAAAGATTAAAGACCGTCCTGACGGCAAACTCATTCTTGTCAGCGCGATCAACCCGACGCCGGCCGGCGAAGGCAAGACCACCAACACCGTCGGTATCGGCGATGCCCTGCGCCGCCTGGGCAAGAAAGTGGTTATCGCTCTTCGCGAGCCTTCCCTCGGCCCCTGCTTCGGCGTGAAGGGCGGCGCGGCCGGCGGCGGCTATGCCCAGGTAGTGCCGATGGAAGACATCAATCTTCACTTCACCGGCGACATTCACGCCGTCACCACCGCCAACAACCTGCTGGCGGCGATCATCGACAATCATATCCATCACGGCAACGAGCTTGGCATCGATCCCCGCCGGATCACCTGGCGGCGGGTCATGGACCTCAACGAGCGGGCGCTGCGCCAAATCGTGCTCGGCCTCGGCGGTAAGGCCAACGGCATTCCGCGCGAAGGCGGCTTCGATATCTCGGTTGCGTCGGAAATGATGGCCATTCTGTGCCTGGCGTCCGACCTGGAAGACATGAAAGAGCGCATCAGCCGGATCATCGTAGCGTACACCAACGACAACAAGCCGGTCACCGTCGCCGACCTCAAAGTGGCCGGCGCGCTCACTCTGCTCTTCAAGGACGCCATTAAACCCAACCTTGTGCAAACGCTGGAAAATACCCCGGCTTTCATTCATGGCGGCCCGTTCGCCAACATCGCCCATGGCTGCAATAGCGTGATGGCCTCGAAGTTCGCCCTCAAACTGGCCGATGTCCTGGTAACCGAAGCCGGCTTCGGCGCCGACCTTGGTGCGGAAAAGTTCTGCGATATAAAGTGCCGCTTCGCCGGTTTGCAGCCTGATGCCGTTGTCATCGTCACCACCGTTCGGGCGCTGAAGTCCCACGGCGGCGTGGCCAAAGCCGACCTCGGCCGGGAAAATACGCCGGCTCTGGAAAAAGGCTTGGCCAACTTGACCAAGCATATCGAAAACATCGGTAAGTTCGGCTTGCCGGCCGTAGTGGCCATCAACGCTTTCCCGACCGACACGCCGGCCGAGTTGGCTTTCGTCGAGGAGAAGTGCACCGCGCTGGGAGCAGAGGTGGCTCTGTCGGAGGTGTGGGCCAAAGGAGGCGCCGGCGGCGAGGCTGTGGCCAAAAAGCTGCTGGCCGCTATGGATAAGCCGAAGCAGTTCAGGTTCCTCTATGACGAGAAGCTGCCGATCAAAGACAAGATCGCCGCCATTGCCAAAGAAATCTACGGGGCGGACGATGTCGCCTATGCGCCGGCCGCTGAGAAAACAATTCAGGGGCTGACCGCCCTCGGTTTCGACAAAACGCCGATCTGTATGGCGAAGACGCAGTATTCTCTAAGCGATGACGCCGCAAAATTGGGGCGGCCCACCGGGTTCAAAGTAACTGTGCGGGAAGTGCGGGTATCGGCGGGGGCGGGCTTCCTGGTAGCCATCCTGGGCGAAATCATGACGATGCCGGGACTCCCCAAAAAACCGGCTGCCGAGATCATGGATATCGACAACACCGGCAAAATCGTCGGTCTGTTCTAAAGGCGACTGTATATGATACCTGAAGCGCAAAAAAGTACAAACCGGTGGCTGGTGGCTGTTATGGGAACGTTGCTGCAGCTGGCCCTGGGGACGGTTTACGCCTGGAGTTTTTTCCAGCAGCCGGTGATGGCCGCGGGAAACTGGACTAATTCGCAGGCCGCATGGGCCTTCAGCCTGGCGATTTTCTGCCTGGGTCTGGCGGCTGCCTGGGGGGGCGTTAATCTGCCGAGATTCGGGCCGCGAAAGCTGGCAATGTCCGGCGGCCTTCTGTACGGACTAGGTTATCTGCTGGCCGCCTATGCGCTTAGCGTGAAAAGCCTTCCGCTGCTGTACTTAGGCTACGGCGTCGTCGGCGGGATTGGCCTGGGCCTTGGCTATGTGACGCCGGTAGCTACCGCCGCCAAGTGGTTTCCCGACAAGAAAGGTTTCATCACCGGGATGGTGGTAATGGGCTTCGGCTTAGGGGCTCTCGTTATGGCCAAAGTTTTGGCGCCGGCTTTCCTGGCCGTTAGTGGCGGAAATCTTGTCTTCGTGTTTTCGTATATCGGCGTGCTCATGCTTGTTGTTACCTTGCCGGCAGGCTACTTTCTGGTTAACCCGCCCGCAGCCTACGCGCCGCGAGGATACGCCATCGCGGCGGTGTCGGCCGGCGAGCAGGGCTTTCAGGCCGACATTACCGCCAAAGAGTGCGTATTCTCCGGCAAATTTGCCCTGATGTGGACGGTATTCTTCCTCAATATAATTGCCGGCATCATGTTCATCAGCTTCCAGTCGCCCCTGCTCCAGGATCTCTTGAAAGAATCAGTCGAGCCGGCGTTACTGAAAGATCCCAAGGTATTGGCCAATCTTGCCGCTTCCGGGGCGACGCTGATTGCCGTGAGTTCGGTATTTAACGGGCTGGGCCGATTTTTCTGGGGTGGGCTGTCTGATAAAATCGGGCGTGTGCAGACCTTTCGCCTCATCCTCGGCAGCCAGGTTGCCGCTTTCCTGGCATTGTTATTCGTCAAGACCCCGCTGCTTTTCAGCGTACTGGTATGCTATGTGCTGCTGTGCTACGGCGGCGGGTTCGGCTCAATGCCTTCCTTCGTGCTCGACGTTTTCGGCCCCAAGCAAATGCCGGTCGTATACGGCAGCATCCTCACCGCGTGGGGTCTGGCCGGGATCGTCGGCCCCCAGATCGTGGCGTTCCTGAAAGATAATTATGCCGGCCAGGCAGCCCCGTATTCTTTCATATCCGCTTCGCTTCTACTGCTGGTCGGCCTGTTTATTACCTTTATCCTGAGTAACAAGAGATTTGTGCCCAAGCTGCCGCTAAAGGAAATAGCAATCGGCGAATAAGTTCGGGAGACATCGCTTGGCGGCATGGTGTGATAGGAGGCTTTATGGCGACAGGTGCGAACATAGCTCCAGCCCTTAAGTTTTCTGAGGAAATAGAAGCCAGGTCGGGGCAACCGGTCAGTCTGTGTTACCAGTGCAAGAAATGCGCCGGCGGCTGCCCGATGAGCTTTGCCATGCAACCATACAACTGCGACCTGCTGAAGTTGATCAAGTATGGGGAAAAAGAGGCGGTTCTGGGGAGCAACACCATTTGGCTCTGCATTGGCTGCAGGACCTGCGGGGCCAGGTGCCCCAACGGCATCGACATTTCCAAAGTTAACGACGTACTGCGGGAGATGTCGCTGGCGAGCGGGAAAAAGGCCGGCGATCCAAGGACTGCGGCGTTTCATCAGTCCTTCCTGGCCACGGTGGAGCAGTTCGGGCGCTCCTACGAAGCGGGGACTATCGGCCTGTTCAAGCTGAAAACAGCGTCCTTCACCCAGGATCTTGCGCTGGGGCTCAGGTTTATGGCCAGAAACAAGCTGAAACTGTTGCCCGACCGGATCAGGCGGGCAGGGGAAATTAAGCGGATTTTCCGTAAAGCCAGGGAGGCGGGCAAATGAAATTGACTTATTACCCCGGCTGCTCCCTCCATTCGACCGCCGCCGAGTATGACGACTCCACCGGTTTTGTGTGCAGAACGCTCGGCGTGGAACTGGCCGAGCTAAACGATTGGAACTGCTGCGGGGCCTCGTGCGCCCATGCGACCAATCACTTCCTGGCTGCGGCCCTGCCGATGCGCAACCTCATCCTGGCGGAGCAGGCCGGCCACGATGTCATGGCGCCATGCGCCGCCTGTTACAACACGCTCAGAGCCACCGACCACGCCGTTCGCTGGCAGGACGGCCAGGCCATGACAATTAACGCCGACCTGGAAGAAATCATGGGAGCGAAGTACGGGGCAACCATCCAGGTCCGCCATCCCCTCGAGATCCTGAGCAGCCGGGAAATGCTGCGGGAGATAAGCGCAAAAGTCGTTCGCCCGCTCAAGGGTTTACGGCTGGTAGCCTATTACGGCTGTTTGCTTACCAGGCCGAAACACGTCGTGGCTTTCGACAATTCCGAACACCCCACGAGGATGGATAACCTGCTCACGGCTCTCGGCGCCGAAGTGAAACGCTGGTCGTACAAGACCGACTGCTGCGGCGGCGCTTTGGCGCTTTCGCGGACCGACGCGGTGGCGACCCTGGTTGCCAAGCTGGTCACCGAAGCTGAGAGGGCCGGCGCTCAGGCCATCGTTTCCGCGTGTCCGTTGTGCCAGGTCAACCTCGACACACGCCAGACCCAGGTCGCCCGGCCTATGCCCATATTCTATTTCACCGAACTTATGGGCGTGGCGTTCGGCGCCGCCGCGTCAGGTCAGTGGCTGCAAAAGCATATCATCGATCCCGCTCCGGTGTTGGCGGCGCTGGCGAAAGGGGAGTGACACATATGGCAAACACCGATGCAATAGGCTCCGTTCTCGTTCTTGGCGGCGGCATCGCCGGCATGCAAGCGGCTCTCGACCTTGCGGGCGGCGGCTATCTTGTCCACATGGTTACCGACGAACCATCCATCGGCGGCAAGATGGCTCAGCTCGACAAAACCTTCCCGACGAACGAATGCTCGATGTGCCTGCTGGGTCCCAAGATGAGCGACTGCCTGAGCCACCCCAATATCATCATCCATACCAACTCACGGCTGGAAGGCCTTGAGGGCGAGGCGGGCCGGTTCACCGCCCGCGTGCGGAAAAACGCCAGGTACGTCGATATCAACGAATGCACGGCCTGCGGCGACTGCGCCGACGCCTGCCCGGTAAACGTCAAGGACAGCTTCAACCAGGGGATGGGTACAAGGAAAGCGGTGTATAAGCTTTTCCCTCAGTCGGTGCCCAACCGCTTCCTGATCGACAAGCGCGGGACTCCGCCGTGCCGCCAGACTTGCCCGGCCGGCACCAACGTCCAGGGGTATGTCGCCTTGGTTTCGCAGGGTAAATTCGCCGCGGCGCTGGAGGTCATCCACCGCAGGCTGCCCTTTGCCGGCATCTGCGGCCGCATCTGCCATCATCCCTGCGAGACGGAGTGCAACCGCCGGGAGATCGACGAGCCGCTGGCTATCGCCGCCATCAAACGGGCGGCGGCCGACTATGGCTGGGACGATCTTATAAAAGCCGAAAACCCACCGCTCACCCCGACCCGCAAAGAGAGAGTGGCCGTTATCGGCGGCGGTCCGGCGGGCCTGACGGCCGCCTATGACCTTGTCGCCAAAGGCTACCGCGTCACCATCTTCGAAGCGTTACCCAGTCCGGGGGGCTGGCTGAAATATGGCATTCCCCAATACCGCCTGCCGGCGGAAGTCGTCCAGCGGGAAATCGATAACCTGCTGAGGCATAGTATCGAGGTGCGCGTCAACACCAGGGTCGGCGCAGATATTACTCTCGATGAAATAAAGTCTCAGTACGATGTTATCCTTGTCGCCGCCGGCGTCCAGAAAAGCCGCGACCTGCCCATTGAGGGCGCCGGGCTGACAGGCGTTCTGCCGGGCGTCGGGTTCCTGCGCGATATAAATCTGGGCAAGGACTCCCGGGTTGGCAAGAAAGTAGTCGTTATCGGCGGCGGCAACGTAGCCATGGACGTGGCCCGTTCGGCCAAGCGCCAGGGCGGCGAGGAAGTGCATGTCGTCTGCCTGGAGTCGCGGGATGAGATGCCGGCCCATGTATGGGAGATCGATGAGGCCGAGGGCGAAGGGGTAATTCTTCATCCCGGCTGGGGCCCCCGCCGCATCGCCGGCAGCGGCGATGGCCGGGTAAGCGCTGTTGAATTCAGGGCCTGCACGGCGGTTTTCGATGGCGATAAGCGCTTCAATCCCCAGTACGACGAAATGTGTTCAATGCTCCTCGAGGCGGACACCGTCATCATGGCTATCGGCCAGGCGGCCGATCTTGATTTCCTCCGCGGACAGGATGCTGTGGCTACGGCGCGGGGAACTATCGCCGCCGATCCCATCACCAAGGCGACCGGCGACGCCCGTGTTTTCGCTTGCGGCGACATCGCCCACGGTCCGGCCTCGGTGATTGAAGCGGTGGCCAGCGCTCACGAAGCCGCCATATCTATAGATAGATACCTCAATGGCAGCCCGCTAGACTCCGGACGCGAAAAGTCCTTCCAGGACAAAATCGGCCAACCGGCGGATACGCCCGTTAATCCGGCGTCCCGTCGGCCGCAGCGCTTCGCCCCCGCCGCCGACCGTGCCGGCGACTACCGGGAAGTGGCGCTGGGCATGACCAGGGAAGTGGCGATCGAGGAGGCTAACCGGTGCCTTAACTGCGGCATCTGTTCCGAATGCCTCCAGTGCGAAAAGGTGTGCAAAAAGCAGGTTATTTGCCATGCAGACGCCGACGAAGCGGTCGACCTTCCGGTGGGCGCTGTTGTGCTCACCCCCGGCTTTGATGTCTATGACGCCGCCCTGAAGGGCGAATACGGCTATGGCGTCTACCCGAATGTTATCAGCAGTCTCGAATTCGAGCGACTGTTGTCGTCGACCGGGCCGACGGTCGGGCATGTCGTGCGCCCGTCGGACCAGGCCGCCCCCCGCAAGGTGGCTTTCATCCAGTGTGTCGGCTCGCGGGAGTGCGCCGACGGGGGAGCCGAATACTGCTCGTCCATTTGCTGCATGTATTCCACCAAGGAAGCGCTTATCGCCCGCGAACATGACGCCGGCATCGAGCCGACCATCTTCTACCTCGATATGCGCTCCTACGGCAAAAATTTCGATAAATACGTCGACGCGGCCCAGCGAGGCGGCGTCCGCTACGTACGGGCGATGATTTCGACCGTCAAGGAAGACCCGGTAACCGGCAACCTGTTTATCAAATATATCAGCGAGACCGGGGAAATCGTCGACGAGGAATTCGACCTCGTCGTCCTGGCCGTCGGCGTTCGCCCGCCGAAACAGGCGGGCGAACTGATGGCTGCCGTCGGTATCGAGGCCAACCCCTACGGTTTTGCCGCCACCGCCCCGTTCAGCCCGACGGAAACGACCCGCGCCGGGATTTATGTCGCCGGTGCCTTCCAGGGGCCGCGGGATATCCCCGAAACGGTAGTGAGCGCCAGCGCTGCCGCCGCCAAGGCGGGCGAACTGCTGACCGACGCTCGCAATACCTTGAAGCGCGAGAAAGTCTATCCGCCGGAGCGGGACGTCACTACGGAGGAGCCGCGGATCGGCGTATTTATCTGCGAATGCGGCATCAACATCGCCTCGGTCGTAAGTGTTCCCGAGGTTGTCGCTTATGCCCAGAAGCTGCCTGGCGTGATTCATTGCCAGGATAATCTCTATACCTGTTCTCAGGATACGCTTAAACGGATGAAAGAAATAATTGAGGAGAAGGGGCTCAATCGCGTGGTGGTGGCCTCCTGCACCATGAGGACCCATCAGCCGCTTTTCCGTGAAATGCTGCGGGAGGCCGGCCTTAACCAGTTCTACTTCGAAATGGCCAATATTCGCGACCAGTGCTCGTGGGTCCACCGCGGCGAACCGGCGAACGCCACCGAAAAGGCCAAAGACCTTGTGCGGATGGCGGTGGCCAAGGTTAGGCACCATGAGGCGCTTAACCTCCATTCCGTCCCGGTTATCAATTCGCTGTTGGTCATCGGCGGCGGCGTCGCCGGGATGACGGCCGCGCTGACCGCGGCCCGCCAGGGCTTCGCCGCCTATATCGTGGAGAAGGAAGCCGAGCTGGGCGGTCATGCCCGCGAAGTGTATCAGGATTTCGATGGCAACGACGTCCAGGCCCGCCTGCGGCAACTTATCGCCGACACAGGGAGCCACCCGCTGGTCAAGGTGTTTACCGCCAGTGAGGCAGTGGGCTTCTCCGGTCATGCCGGACATTTCGTCACAACGATCCGCGCCCGGCAAACAGGGGCGGAAACCAGTATCGACCACGGCGCGGTAATCGTCGCCACCGGCGTCCAGGAACGGCTGCCGACAGGCTATTTGTGCGGCGAAGATTCCAGGGTCGTTACCACTACCGCCTTCGAAAAAATGGTGGCTGCCGGTCAGCCGCTGGCCGCCAGGCAAATTGTCATGATCCAGTGCGCCGGCTCCCGTAATGACGAGCTCAATTACTGCAGCCGCACCTGTTGCGGGCAGGCCCTGAAGAATGCCATCGCCCTCAAAGAGCGGCAGCCCGACACCGACATCTTCATCCTCTACCGGGACATTCGCACCTACGGCTTCATGGAGAAACTGTACAAGGAAGCGCGCGCCAAAGGCATCCGCTTCATCCTTTACACACCCGACCGCAAGCCGGTCGTTACCAGGGACGGCGACGGCCTCTGCTGCGACTTCTATGAACCAAGCCTAAAAACCATTATTGCCGTAAAGCCCGAGCTAGTAGTGCTGGCTCCGGGCACTGTCCCTTCGGATACGGCACGGGGGCTTGGCATGCTACTCAAGGTGCCGGTCAACGAAGACGGCTTCTTTGTCGAAACCCACGCCAAGCTGGGGCCGATCGATTTCCCCACTCAGGGCATCTATCTTTGCGGCGGGGCCCATTCTCCCAAGTCGGTCGACGAAGCTATCTGCCAGGCCCAGGGCGCGGTCGCCCGCGCCGCCACCATCCTTTCCCGGGACAATCTAATGGCCGGCGGGGTGGTCGCCACCGTCGATCAGGACAAATGCGCCGCCTGCCTGACCTGTGTCCGCATCTGCCCTTACAGTGTGCCCCGTATCGACGCCTCCTGGAAGGCTTATATCGAACCTGTCCAGTGCCATGGCTGCGGCAGCTGCGCCGGGGAATGCCCGAACAAAGCGATCCAGCTCCAGCATTACAAAGATCACCAGGTGCTTGACAAAATTCGCGGCCTGTTCAAGGAGGTGTCGGCGTGAGTGCTTTCGAGCCGAGGATAATCGCTTTCTGTTGTTACTATTGCGCATATTCGGCGGCCGATCTGGCCGGCTCCATGCGCCTGCAATACCCGGCCAACATCCGGATGATCGAGCTTCCCTGCTCGGGCAAGATCGAGCATAACATGCTGCTCACCGCCTTCGAGGAAGGGGCGGACGGCGTCTATGTGGCCGGCTGCATGGAGGGCGATTGCCATTATCTCAAAGGAAATATCCGAGCCCGCAAGCGGGTGGAATATGTTAAAAAACTCCTCGACGAACTGGGCATCGGCGGCGAGCGGCTGGAGATGTATAATTTGTCGAGCTCGATGGGGCCGCGGTTCGCGGAAATCGCCAACGAGATGACCGAGCGCATCCGGGCGCTGGGGCCGAGTCCTTTGAACAAGGCGCATAGCCAGACAAAGAAAGATGGTGAAGAAGCATGATCGTCGCCGAACAAAAGCCATTGGCCGAGATAGCGGAAAGCATCAAGGATGCCAAAAAGGTACTTGTTGTCGGCTGTGGGGGCTGTGTAACCGTTTGCTTGTCCGGCGGCCAGAAAGAAGTGGATATTCTGGCCACCAGCCTGCGTATTCTGCGGAAAAAAGATGGCAAGCCGATCGATACGGCGACGGAAACGCTGGAGCGCCAGTGCGACAAAGAGTATGTCGACAAGCTTGCGGAGAAAGTGCAGGCGGCCGAATGCGTCGTGTCGCTGGCCTGCGGAGTGGGTGTCCAGTACTTGGCTGAGCGGTATCCGGACAAGGTAATCATCCCGGCCCAGAATACGAAGTTTATCGGCGGCACGACCGAACACGGCATCTGGGAGGAGCGCTGCGCCCTCTGCGGCGAGTGTATCCTGGCCCGCACCGGCGGCATCTGCCCGATCATTCGCTGTTCGAAGAGCATCCTCAATGGTCCGTGCGGCGGCTCGCAGGGCGGCAAATGCGAAGTCAACCCGGACACCCCGTGCGCCTGGACGCTTATCTATGAACAACTGAAGCGCCAGGGCCGGGAAGCCGCCCTGGGCGAGATCTTTCCGGTGAAGGACTGGTCGAAATCCCGCGACGGCGGTCCCCGCAAGTATGTAAGGGAGGATGTGCTCCTATGAGTGAACCGGCAACACAGGACGGGCGGGAGTTTACGACGGAAAGCAAACTGGAGAGGCTATTCGCCAGGGGCGAATTTGTCGTTACCTCGGAAATCGGCCCGCAAAAAGGAGCCTCGGCGGACAGTATAATTCATCACACCGAGGAATCCAGAACATATTGCGACGGGTTTAATATCACCGACAACCAAAGCGCTGTCGTCAGGCTCTCCAGCATCGCCGGCGCAGTGCATATCCTGCGGCACGGCGGCAATCCCATTATGCAGATGACCTGCCGGGATCGGAACCGGATCGCTATCCAGAGCGATCTGCTGGGTGCTTATAGCCTGGGGATCCGCGATGTACTTTGCCTGAGCGGCGATCATCAATCCTTCGGCAATCACCCGTCCGCCAAAAATGTCTTCGACATTGATTCCATCCAGCTCATCGCCCTGGTAAAAATGATGCGCGACGAGAAGAAGATGCTGAGCGGGGAGGAGATGAAAAACGAACCGCGTTTTTATATCGGCGCGGTCGAAAGCCCCTTCGGCGACCCGCTTGAACTGAGGGTGATGCGGCTGGCCAAAAAGGTCCGGGCCGGGGCCCAGTTCATCCAGACCCAGGCCATTTTCGATGTCGAGCAGTTTGCTAACTGGATGAGCCTTGTACGCAGTGCCGGCCTTGACCAGCGGGTGAATATCATGGCCGGGGTCATACCCGTGAAGTCAGTTCGGGCTCTTAAATATATGAAGGAAAATGTGGCCGGCATCAGCGTGCCCGACGAGCTTGTCGAGCGGATGGCAAAAGCGGAGAACCCGCAGGAAGAAGGCAAAGCCATTGCCGTCGAGCTGATTGCGAAGCTCCGGAATATTGCCGGGGTAAAGGGAATTCACATCATGCCGGTTGGCTGGGAAGCCGTCCTGCCGGAGATTGTTACCCGCGCCGGGCTGCAGGCGCGGCCTGTTATCGACTGATCGTTTTGACATGAGGGACGCGATATCATGCTGATTAAGGCGGGACTGCTCATTGACGGCAGCGGCGCTCTACCGGGCATCGACCGCTTTATTGCCGTGGATAACGGTAAAATCGTTGCGGTTGGCGGCGAGGATGATTTTGCCGCAGCGCAGGTCGAGCAAGCGGTGGACTACTCGCCTTACACCGTGCTGCCCGGCCTGATTGACAGCCATGTTCATTTATTCCTCGAAGGGATCGACGACATCGAGAAACGCCGGTGCCGCTTGCGGGAAGGGCGGGAAATCATGCTCTTCCGGGCCGCCCGGAACCTGGAACTGACTCTCCGCAAAGGAGTAACCACCGTCAGAGATTTAGGCGGTCCCTACGGCATCGCAACAACCTTAAAACGAGCTGTCAGCGAAAAGAAAATACTCGGTCCGCGGGTGCTTACCTGCCACCGGTCGATATCCGTCCCCGGCGGGCATTTTCACTACGCCGGTGGCCGGGAAGCAGCCGGACCGGAGGAAATTGCCCAGGCGGTCCGCGAGCAGATCGCAGCGGGCGCGGACTGCGTCAAGCTTATGGCGACCGGGTTGGTGGACTTCCGGACCGAACAGACCGGTGTTCCCGAGTTGTCCAGTGATGACATCGAGGCGGCCGTGGCCGAGGCACAGCGCCTGGGCCGTCCGGTCAGCGTTCACGCTAACGGCGCTGTCGGCGTGAGAAGTGCGCTAATCGCCAAAGTTGATACCATCGAACATGGCATCCTAATGGGCGAAAAGACGGTTGATCTCTTTGGCGAAGGCCCGGCTTACTGGGTACCGACGCTTTCGCCTTTACGGCAAATGCTCGCCTGCAGCAAGTCACATCCTGCCGCAACGATGCCCGAAGCCGGGCTGGAGCGGATATACAACGGGCATTACGCGTTGGTCAGTCGGGGAATCAATGCCGGAAGCGGTATAATTGCCGGCACGGACGCCGGGTCTTTGGGCGTGGCTCACGGCGAAGTCTGGCAGGAGCTTGCGCTGTTGGCCGCTTGCGGCCTGTCGCCATTGGCGGCGATACAGGCCGCGACCGGAAAATCCGCAAGCGCTGTCGGGGTCGGGGATTTCACCGGCACGATAGAGCCTGGCAAGGCAGCCGACTTGCTGGTTATTCGCGGTAATCCTCTCGATAATATGGGCTTTTTGCGCAATGTTGTCCAGGTATTCAAAGAGGGGGTTAATATTTTTGCCGATAGCCAAGCGGTATAATGAGAAAAAAGCGCTGAGAAAAAGGGCGCTCGTCTTGGGTGGAGAGGACACGGCGCTGCGCGTCGTGTTGAAACTGGCGGAATTGGGCCATCCGGTAACGTTCCTGCCGTATTCACAGGCTCTGCCGGGAAAACTTGCCCTTCAAATATCGCGCTATCCTGATGTTTGCATGTATGAGCAGGCTCAATTAGTTAGCTTTGAGGGGAAAGTCGGCGACTTTGTGGCCTGTATCCGGGCGGTATCGTCGGGACAATCGCTGATTAGAATTCGGGCGGGAGCGATCGTCCTTATCAGTAAAAACGACGCAGCGGATGTGCTATCAGGCATTGCGGGACAATTGGGCATCGCCCTGAACGACTATGGGTCAGTTGCAACAAATCAGTTCTGTCCTGTATTGACTAATAAAAGCGGGATTTTTGTTGTCGGTGAGAGCGGAAGGCCGGAAGATCCGGCAAAAATTTTGTCGTTGGCTGATAAAGCTGCGATGATGGCTGCTTACATATTGGAGCCAACATAGGAGACCGTTTAGTAATATAAAGCGACTATAAAGTTCAAGGGGGCTAACATGGAAAACCAAAATGAAGAAAGCCTTGCGGAAATAGAAGAACTAAAAAAGAGGGTAAGCACTATGGAGGCTATGATTATTCAGCTTTTTCGCCTCTATAATGAGCTTGCGATTAACTATTCGCAAGAAAAGAACCAATAAAGCGGGAAGAGTCGCCCGCTCTGCTTCTTTATTCCCTACCTTCGCCTGTCGGCCTGCGCCTCAGGCGCTGCGGCCCTGACGCAGGTTCCCGGCCTTGCTTTCGGCGCCGATTATGGCGAAGCCGAGCTGGTGCTGTCGAGCAACGCCGCCCGGACCGAGGCCCACGAGTTTTACCGGCGGCTGGGTGGGCGACAGACGCACGCCGGTTTTTCCCTTGGGTAAGGTAAATGCCGCCCCTGACCGGGACGGCATTTGCGCATACTCTTCAGTTTAGCCGATGTTCTTACAAATTTTGGGAAAAATAAATCGCAGGAGTTCGCGATAAGGTAACCGGAACCATCAGCGGCCTTGGACTCCGGGGATTCCAAAAGATGTTAGTTGACACTTATGCTTTATCCTGATATATTATTGCTCCGACGCGGAAGTAGCTCAGTGGTAGAGCATCGCCTTGCCAAGGCGAGGGTCGCGAGTTCGAATCTCGTCTTCCGCTCCATTTACGGCGACATAGCCAAGCGGTAAGGCTAAGGTCTGCAAAACCTTTACACCCTAGTTCGAATCTAGGTGTCGCCTCCAAATAACTACATATTCGGTGTCGATAGCTAAGAGGCTCCACCTGTTCCCATACCGAACACAGAAGTTAAGCTCTTACACGCTGAAGGTACTTGGCTGGCAACGGCCCGGGAGATTAGGGAGACGCCGATTGTTCGCTGACAATAAAGCGAAATTTCCAAGATATGATGGATTGACACCGCCCTCCGGGACGTGTTAATATAACAAAGTCGCCGCAAGCGGAGCTGGTGTAAAAGACCAGGCAAGGCAAGCAGCGACAAGGTTTC